>CALFNL010000063.1 GCA_937902875.1 uncultured Bacteroidota bacterium
TTCCAACCGGTTACTTCAGATTTCTCATGCTTATTCTTACCAAAAAGACCTCCATTCTTACAGGAGGCAAGCAGCAAAAGAGCCGCGGATAAGAGAGCAAGGTTTTTCAAGTTCAATAGTCTTTGCATTTTGCTGGATTTAAGCTAAATGATAACGGCCGGTAAGCTGCTTTATTGTATAAATGATTGTATAAAACTCAATGAATGATATGACATTATGCCACAATTATGCCAGGATACGCAATTTAGTTACTTTATCAGAATCGCCAATTTACTTATCCCCATATTCCTGTTTAATTAAATGCTAAAGTTCAGGAGCCGGCCCATCGGCGCCAGTTCTGCAAAGCCCTTTTCAGGAATTCCCTGAAATCATTGGCTGCCACTCTCAAACCTGCGCGCTTACTCATTTATTATTAAAATCAGGCTCCTTGCCGCCGATGTCATAGAGCGCAATTTGAATTCAGGGAGGCAATGAGCTTGAACTTAAAAGATAACTATTCTTGAAAATATTATTCTCATCATCCATTTCCAGAACTGTGAAAATTGCGGACTACGGGTTCGAATGCCCTGGTTCCAATCCCGCCCCTGCAGGCTTGTAAATCCGGGGCCAAAGTGGTGAAAATCATATAAAAAAACAATAAATCCATACTGGAATCGTTCTTGGTCAGATGGAGCGGGATGGAAACCATGTTTTCTGTGATAAATACAACATTACTGTATAATTTCGCAGCCCGGATTCCATTCTATACGAATATTTTAAGGCGGGGAGTCCAGAATCATTCGGAAAACTCAAAATAAATTTCATAACCTCTAATTTCGGCTCGAATTTTGAAAAAAACTCTACTTTCATAATTCACTATCAATCAAATATAATTTCTGATGAAAAGATCATTCAAGAGGTTTGCCATTGTAGGTGTGGCACTTATGAGTTTAGTTGAAACCGGTTTCAGCCAGTCTGCTGACCGAATCAATGTGGTTACTACGGCTGTTCCTTTTTTAAGGATTTCACCGGATGCGCGTGCTGGAGGAATGGGTGATGTAGGGGTGGCAACTTCTCCCGATGCTAATTCGCAGTTTTACAATCTGGCGAAATATCCTTTTAATAAAAATCCGGGTGGTTTATCGCTCACTTACACCCCCTGGTTAAAAGATTTGGGCTTGAATGATGTTTACCTGGCTTCCCTCGCCGGCTATTATAAAATTGATGAGCAGCAATCCATTTCGGCTTCTTTGAGATACTTCAGTCTGGGAAATATTCAATTTACCGATGCCCTGGGTAATGATCTCAATTCATTCAGACCCCGGGAAGTAGGCGTGGATGTGGGATACTCAAGAAAGCTGTCGGATCATCTGTCGTTGGGAGTTGCCCTGCGCTATATCAATTCCAACCTGGCTGGCGGTGCTGCCGTAAACGGAGTATCATATAAAGCCGGCAGCGCGGTTGCCGGAGATATCGGCCTGTTCTATACAACTGCCAATGAAAGCGGTCAGGGATGGAATTTCGGCGCGGCCATGACCAATTTGGGTTCAAAAATTTCATATACCAGCGACGCCACTCAAAAGGATTATATACCGGCCAATTTGGGTCTCGGAGTTGGACATACCTGGGTAATCAATGAAGTGAACAAATTCACTCTGAACCTGGAGATCAATAAACTGCTGGTGCCCACTCCTCCTGAATCTACAGGAGATTATTCAAAAGATTCTGCTGCTATAGCGGACTACAGGAGCAAAGGCGTGGTTGGAAGCTGGTTCAGTTCCTTTGTTGACGGCGAAGCTTTTAAAGAGCTTGCTTTTTCTTTGGGCGCCGAATATTGGTATAATGACCAGTTTTCAGTTCGCACGGGTTACTATTACGAAGACAAGACCAAGGGCAACAGGAAGTACCTGACCATGGGCGTGGGAATGAAATACAATATGCTGGGCCTGAATTTCTCTTACCTCATTCCTTCGGGCAATGGAGTAAACAGAAACCCCCTTTCAAATACTTTGCGCTTTAGCCTGATCTTCGACCTGAATAGCGGCGAAGGAAGCAGTAAATAGTGAATTTCGTTTATAATATTCCGTAAGATATTTGCAAAGGCCTCTCCGAATTCGGAGAGGCTTTTTTATTTTAGCAAAAAAAATGTCGTACAGGATCGGGTTTGGGATCGATTTCCACCAGCTTGCAACTGAAAGGGATTTATGGATCGGTGGTGTAAGAGTCCCTCATCATAAGGGTTCATTGGGGCATAGCGATGCCGACGTGCTTCTGCATGCAATTTGTGATGCCATGCTGGGCGCAGCATGTCTCGGCGATATTGGATCGCATTTTCCGGATACCGATGCCGAATTCAAAAACATTGACAGTAAAATCCTATTGCGCAGGTGTTCTTCCCTCATCTCAAAAGAGGGTTACAGCATCGTAAACATCGACTCCAGCATATGCCTCGAGCTGCCTAAAATAAAACCCTATATGGCAGAAATGCAGCGGGTGATTGCCGGCATTCTCGAATTGAATGTTCGTGATATTTCCATAAAAGCCACTACTACCGAAAAAATGGGTTTTGTGGGGAGAGAAGAAGGTCTTGCTGCTTATGCAACTGTCCTGCTCAGGTCTCAATGAAATCCTCAATGAGCGGAATGAAAACAGGAATATTCCGCTTGAGAATTAAGAGTGTGCTGTATTCATTGAATCTCCGCTATGCCCGGTTTTCCTCACCTTAGCTGATTCTTAATTCTTATTTTTGCCAGCATGTCGCAATTAGATGTAAGAATCATTAACAGATCTGATAATCCACTTCCCACTTATGCAACTGAGGGAGCTGCGGGTATGGACATCAGGGCTTATATGCAGAATTCCATCACCATCCGGCCAATGGAACGATACCTGGTTCCCACCGGTTTATTCATTGAGCTACCACCTGGTTATGAGGCCCAGGTAAGGCCCAGGAGTGGATTGGCCATTAAGCATGGCATCACCTGCCTCAACTCACCGGGCACCATTGATTCAGATTACCGGGGTGAGATCAGGGTGATACTGATCAATCTTTCCGGAGTAGATCAAACCATTCACGCCGGAGACAGAATAGCGCAATTAGTGGTTCAGAAAGTTGAACAGGTGATGTGGAAAGAATCAGAAACAATCGATGAGACCGCGAGGAATGCAGGTGGATTCGGACATACAGGCAAAAAATAATCTATCAAATGCACCGCACACAGATCAGACTTTTATTTTTCATTGCAATCCTTTCAGGTTCTATTTTCGGTTGCCGCTCATCCAGGAAGATTCAGTCGGCCATGACCCAAAAAGATACTTCCCACACGGTTGTGGTCAATCCCCGAGCAGCAGATACAACTATACTTGTACGTGCCGCATTTCATCAAATTGATCTTAACCATATCGACTTCCATACATTCAATGCAAAAGTCAAGGTGAATTATACAGACAGCAAGCAAAGCAACTACGACTTCAATGCATTTATCAGGATGAAGGAAGACAGTGTGATATGGTTGTCGATCAATGCCGTCCTGGGCATTGAAGCATTCCGTGTACTGATACGGCCCGACAGCGTTTATATTATGGATAAACTGGGCAAGACGATCCAACACAGATCTTTGGAATACCTACGGGATATTGCGCAGTTGCCAATTGACTTCTATACACTCCAGGACCTGATACTGGGCAATCCTGTTTTTTTGGATAGCACCAACGTTGTAACGTATAAAGAAACGGAAACGACCACTTCCCTGGCCACCCTGGGTGCATTTTTTAAGCATCTTATAACAGCGCGAAAAGGCGATTTTGCTATCTTACACAGTAAACTCGACGATGTGGATGTGGTAAGGAACCGGACGGCCGATTTCACCTATGAAGATTTTATAAAGGTTAATGGAAAGAATTTTTCCACCAAACGGACGATCACGATATCGGAAAAGAACAAACTCAACGTGGATCTCAATTTTAAATCGGTGGACTTCGATAAGGATCTCAACTATCCTTTTCCGGTGCCGCGTAATTATAAGGTGAAATAAATTTAACAAATACTCAGGCAATCCGGGCCATGTGATCCCGTTAAAACCTGGTAACCTTTTTCAAAGAATTATAAACCCTGTTAATTATTTATCATGCGGAAGGTATTTTTTAGTCTTATCATGGGGCTATTCTTATTGCACGCCGCGCCCGCTTTCGCGCAAACCAGGGATGAACTGGAAAAACAACGCCAGCAAATCCAGCAGGAAATAGAAGATTTGAAGAGATCCCAGAGTGAAATCAAGAAAAATAAGAAGGAAAGCCTTGGCCAATTGGCAAGGGTGCAGAACCTGATAAGGAAAAGGGATGCCGTGATTGTAACGATCAACAAGCAAATGCGCCTGATCGACAATGACATATTTACAAATAACCGGGAAATATACAGACTGCAAAAAGAATTGGATACCCTGAAGAGCCAGTATGCAAAAACAATCGAATACGCATATAAGAACCGGAGCAGTTATGATATGCTCAATTTCATTTTTTCTGCCGTTGACTTCAACGATGCCATCAAGAGAATTGCCTACCTGAAATCCTATAGGGAATACCGGGAAAAACAGGTGCAAAATATCTATAATACCAGACAATTACTGGAACAAAAGAACCAATCCCTGGCACAAAACAAAACTTTAAAAACCAAAACACTTTCTGAACAGAGCCAGCAAATGAAGAAGCTGGAAGAAGAGAAAAAAGAAAAAGATGAAGTTGTTGCCAAATTAAAATCAAGGGAGAGTGAATTAAACAAAGAATTGCTGGCCAAGAGCAAGGTGGAGCGGAATTTGAAGAACTCCATTTCGGCTATTATCAGGAGGGAGATCAAGGAAGCGGAAGAAAGAGAAAGAAAAGAATCGCTTGCCAGGTCCAATGCTGCCAAGACCTCTAGACCCACCACCACTACCGCAGGAACCACTGCAGCGGCCAAGACCCGCACCAGGGTAGCCAGCAAACTCGAAAATACGCCGGAGGTAACCGCAGTATCGGTTGGTTTTGAAAATAACAGGCGAAAATTACCCTGGCCTGTTGACAGGGCCGCCATAACAGGCCATTTTGGCAAGAATAAAATTGAAGGCACCAGCCTGGTAGAAGACAATGTAGGCATCTACGTTCAGACCAATGTGGGTGCTCCGGTTAAAGCTGTTTACGAAGGAACCGTTTCGTCTGTGCATGATATAGGAGGAACGGCCGCGGTAACAATCAGGCATGGTAAATATCTCACCACTTACTATAACCTCGACAATGTGAATGTAAATAAGGATCAGGACATAAGGTTAGGTCAGGTGATTGGAAGAGCCGCCGAATCAGACAGCGAAGAAGGAGTGGGTGAAATCCTTTTTATCGTGACGGTGGTGGTGGGAAACAATCCCAAATACCTCGATCCGGAGGACTGGCTCAAACCACGTTGAGTGAAAATGAATGCAGGAATCTTTCGTATAATTTTTCATATTGGGGAACAATACGGTGTATGTCAAATCTTTCCGCCTGCTTCCTGGCGTTGGCCTTGAAATGATGAAGGGTTTTCTCATCTTTCAATATATCTATGGCGTATTGGCTCATCTGGCCCACATTTCCCACCGGGGCCATGTATCCGTTTTCGCCCTGTTTGATGATTTCGGGTAATCCGCCTACATGCGAAGCTACTACCGGTGTGCTGCCAGCCATGGCTTCCAGGGCGGATAGTCCAAAACTTTCATATTCAGAAGGCAAAAGGAATAGATCGGCGATGGCGAATATCTCTTCCATATCCTGTTGTTTTCCCACGAACCTCACGTCGTCGCAAATATCCAATTCTCTGCAAAGGTCTTCGGCCATGGGTCTTTCCGGTCCATCACCCACCAGCAGCAATTTGGAAGGGATGATTTCGTTCAGTTGTTTGAATATGTGGATCACGTCGGGAATCCTCTTGATCTTCCTGAAATTGGACGCGTGTAATATGATCCTCTCTCCATGGGGAGCAATGACTTTCTTGAATGCATCAATGGGCCTCTTCGAAAACCTTTTCAGATCCACAAAATTATATATCACTTCAATTTCCTTCTCAATATCGAAAATCTTATAAGTTTCTTCTCTCAGGTCTTGAGACACAGCCGTTATCGCATCGCTTTGATTAATTGAAAACGCCACCACGGGAGCATAGGTCTTATCCCTTCCTACAAGGGTAATATCCGTTCCATGGAGTGTGGTAATGACAGGTATAAATCTGTTTTCCCTCTCCAGAATTTTCTTGGCCATATAGGCCGCCGCCGCATGAGGAATGGCATAATGCACGTGCAACAGGTCCACATTATTATTCTTCACCACATCCACCATGGTGCTGGCCAGGGCCGTCTCATAGGGCGGATAGTCAAACAGGGGATAAGTGGGAACCCTTACTTCATGATAGAATATATTGGCGCTGAAACCGGTGAGCCTCACGGGTTGCTGATAAGTTATGAAATGAACATTATGGCCCTTATCTGCCAGGGCCTTACCCAGTTCTGTGGCCAATACGCCGCTTCCTCCGAAAGTGGGATAACAAACTATTCCTATATTCATATGCCTGCAATCAATTTTACAAGAATACGCGAAGGTAAACATTAAAAGCCTTTGCGCGATGCGGCCGGGAAGAGCGGCACACTTCAATCCTGTCAGCCATTTTCACCTTTATTTAATAGCTATATATCTTTAAGTGCAGGTTTGATGAAACCGAAAATGGAATTGGGTTAACGGAAGCCTGGAATGCCTGAAAATTTCCCGCCCCCGACCCTGCATTCCCTTGCCTGGGAATCTGCCAGACATGGATGATTCGTATTAATTAGGTAATTTGGAGCCTCAAGGATCATGCTATGAGAAAGACTATCTGGATTGCTCTCACCATAATCATCGTATTACTCGGCATATTCGTGTATTGGAAATATTATTATGTTTTTGGAGAGGGCGCCAAATCGGGAGATCTCAATTACCTGGTCAGAAAGGGCTATGTGTTCAAGACCTATGAAGGGAAACTCATACAGACCGGACTTCGCTCCAAAGCGCCCAATACTATACAATCCAATGATTTCGATTTTTCAGTCATAGACAAGAGGATTGCGGATTCTTTGATGTCCAATTCGGGCAAGGAATTTAATCTGCATTACAAGGAATATCTCGGAACCTTGCCCTGGCGCGGGTTTAGCAAATACGTGGTGGATAGTATTATATCTATGAAAGAGCCTTCCCTTCGCTAAAAAAAATCGCTAATCCAAACAACATGAAGTATTTATTTTTGACAGCCTTTCTACTAACGGGCATGGGTATGGTATGTGCCCAGAACAACGACTCCCTGGTGATCAGAAAAATCGCAGATGAGATATTAACAAATGGGCAGGCTTATAACAATCTTCGCATCCTGTGCAAGCAGATAGGGCCACGCTTATCGGGATCAGCCCAGGCCGCCAGGGCCGTTGACTTTACATTCCGCAAGATGAAAGAAATGGGAGCCGATACGGTGTTCCTTCAGGAATGCATGGTGCCCCATTGGGTGAGGGGTAAGAAAGAAGAAGCCAGAATCTTATACCCTAACGGCACCAACAGGTCGCTAAAGGTATGTGCCCTGGGTAATTCCGTGGGCACGCCTGAAAAGGGCCTCACAGCCAGCGTGATCGAAGTGAGATCCTTTGCCGAATTGGAGGAACTGGGGGCGGAGAAGATCAGGGGCCATATTGTTTTTTTCAATTACAGGATGAACCCCCTATTTGTGAACACCTTCAGGGCCTACGGCGACGCCTATCAGTATAGGGGAAGCGGACCCGCCATAGCAGCTAAATTTGGAGCGATTGGAGTCATGATCCGTTCGCTGGCTTCTAACGATGATGATCATCCGCATACCGGTACTACTGAATATGTGGATTCCATCCGGAAAATTCCCGCCATCGCTCTTAGCACCAATGACGCCGATATTTTGAGCCGGGAATTGAAGAAGAGAATCGCCATCCGGGTATTCTTCAAAACAAATTGCCGCATGCTGGCTGATGTAAAGTCATACAATGTGGTTGGCGAATTAAAAGGGACTGAATTTCCCAATGAAATAGTAACCGTGGGTGGCCACCTGGATTCCTGGGACCTGGCGGAAGGAGCACATGACGACGGCGCGGGTTGCGTGCAGAGTATGGAAATCATCAGCACGTTCAAGGCGCTGGCTATCCAGCCCCGCAGAACCATACGGGTGGTAATGTTCATGAACGAGGAAAACGGATCGAGGGGCGGAGATAAATATGCCGAAATTGCCAGAACGGCGGAAGACAAGAAATTCATTTTTGCCCTTGAAAGCGACGCAGGAGGATTTACGCCCCGAGGTTTTGGATTCACGGCATCCACATCTCAAAAAGCAAGAATCTGGGAATGGAAGAAACTGTTTGAGCCTTATGGCATTTGTGAATTTTATGATGGAGGAGACGGCGCCGATATTGAGCCCCTGGGTAAAATGGGGACGGCACTCGCAGGCCTGGTGCCCGATTCCCAACGCTACTTCGACGTGCATCATGCGGAAACGGATGTGTTGGAAGCCGTTAGTGTGCGGGAACTCAAACTGGGGGCTATCAATATGGCTGCACTGATCTATTTGGCGAGTGAGTATGGAATGAACTGAACGCGCTAGTGATTGGGAGCCGCGGCCAGTAAGAGGAATATCACCGGCTTCTTGTGCAGGTTGGGTTTTTGTGTTTTCCATTCACCTATTGATTTCGTGCGAATGGATTCGTCGGGGGAAGTGATACTGGCGGCAATGCATAAGCGCGTTCCCGGATGGCAGCATTTCAATATGGTGTCAAGCATCTGGTTGTTACGATAGGGCGTTTCAATGAAAATCTGCGTACACGAATCCCTGGAAGAAACCGCTTCCAGATCCCTGAGTGATTTCATTCTTTTTGCCGCGTCAATAGGCAGATAACCCACAAAGCGGAAACACTGTCCATTCATGCCGCTTGCCATCAAAGCCAATAAAATAGAACTGGGTCCAACCAGGGGTTTCACAACTGCATCCATTGAATGCGCGGCTTCCACCAGCACCTGTCCGGGGTCGGCAACACCCGGGCATCCCGCTTCGCTGATAATACCCACATTTTTTCCTTCTCTGAGTTTCAAAATAAAATTCGATTTGAGCTCTTCTTCGGCCTTATGTATGGTGAACCATTCATAGTCGTCAATATTCATTTCCCTCCACAATAATTTGAGAAATCTTCTGGCGGTCCTTTCATTTTCCACAAAGAAAGCCTGGCATTCTTTTACTTTATCGAGCACATAGGCAGGGATCGTTTCGGTGGCCTGCTCGTCAATAACAGAAGGAATGAGATAGACTATCGGTGAATTCGCACTCATGAAGGCAAATTAGATGTCTTTTAATGAAATTCTTACGCCTGGTCAATTAACAAACTCCTCTTTTTGATGATAGAGGCTAATGGTAGCCGCTATAACCGCGTATGCGGGCGCCAGAACCCATCCAATAACAATGAGTCCATGCATGAAATAGAACATCATTCCATTGCCGATGGCCAGGCCTTTATGCTTGCTGATGAATTCAATACTTTGCGAAGGCGAAAGCCTGTGTCGCTCACTGCTATAGTCAAGCATGGAAAACCCGTAATAGTAACACTCCACGAACAGCGCGAGCAAAGGGGTGACCCAGCCTACCAGGGGAATAAATGAAAGAATCAGGATGGAAATGGTATAAACGGTTTGCCAGAGCGCGTTGCGCAGGGCCAGCCTTATCCCTCTCGCAATATCCTTCATCAATTGTTTCAGGCTAAATGGAAATTCTTTGCCTTCAATTATGGATTCCGTTTTCTCACTCAAATAACCAAAAACGGGAGATCCCACAATCAGCCAGATATATTTGAACCAGGAAAAATAGAGCAACATGAGGATCAGCCATAACATGATGCCACCGAGCGCGAAAAAAAAGCCAAGCCAACTGCTCTGCATCTTATCTACCCAGCTTCTTAAACCGGTGTGTACTATAAGCAATTCAATCAGGTATGTGGCGCTCTTGCCGAAGAAATACATGCTTACTATGAACAATATGGCATAAATAATGCCCGGGATGATTATCCATTTCCATAAACGATGCTTTCTGATGAATTGATGCGCTTTGAAATAGGACTGGAAGGCTATTACAATCTCTTTAAGCAAAATGCAAAAGTTTTTACTACAGTTTTTGTAAAATTGTTAGCGAGCTCAGGGATTGAATTTGCATCAAACCTACGTGAAACAGTTTATTGCGCAAAGAACTGGCGATAATATTTGAAGCGCCTGTGTGTTACTATGCTGGCAGGATTGGCGCGGATGCTAAATTCCTTTAGTGGCCTTGGTGGATGACACATGTGAAGTGACCAATTTGAGCAACGCGTATGGATACCATTCCTGCAGGGCGAATGACTCTTCAAATAAAATTATATATTTAGGCCGATATGGAAAAGCTGGATCTGGAATTCTATGGTCGCCCCAATGTAGTTCGTATCGCGAAGGAATTATTGGGTAAAGTGCTCACCACGACCATTAATGGCACCACTACATCGGGAAGAATTGTTGAAACGGAGGCTTACAATGGTGTAACAGACAGGGCTTCACATGCCTGGGCGGGAAGGCGAACACCCCGTAATGAAATCATGTACATTTCATCCGGAACTGCGTATGTGTATGTGTGTTATGGCATCCACCATCTCTTCAATGTGGTTACAAATGCCAATGAAATCCCCAACTGCGTGCTGGTACGCGCGGTAGAACCGCTAATTGGCATTGAAACCATGCTGCGGCGCAGCAGCAAGCAGAAATTAGATCGTACTTTGACCTCGGGCCCGGGCAATGTTTCCAGGGCATTGGGCATCAAGGTTCTTGATTCGGGAACGGATTTAATGGGAAATAAGGTCTTCATAGCGGATGACGGATTTAGCGTGAAGCCGAATATGATAGTGGCAGGAGCCAGAATAGGAGTGGAATCCGCGGGAGAACATGCGTTGCTTCCATACCGTTTTTTTGTAAGAGACAATATTTATGTGAGCGGCCGCAGGCATTGATGGTTGAATCCGGAAACTAAACTATATAAATTGATCAGCCATTTTTCAAAGGTTCAACCGGCACCTGTGCTGGAGAAATCACTCACTTACAGGATTCTTACCCATCTGTCTTTTTGGGTTTTATTGTCGGTGATTGCCGGGATCTTATTTGGAAATTATTTTCCCCGGCAGGCGGTGCAGACTGAATTCCTCGCCAGGATCTTCATATATGTTATCAAATTATTCATCGGCCCCATCATTTTTCTTACCATCGTACTTGGTATCAGTGGTATGGGAAGCCTGGGAAAGGTTGGGCGAATTGGCATAAAATCAATACTGTATTTTGAGATAGTCACCAGCATTGCCCTGGTAATTGGTATTGTGGTTGCCGATATCCTGCAGCCTGGAAAAATCAACAGACAGGGACTGGATATTCAGAACGCCGGGAAATACACGGCCGGCGCCAACCGCGGAATCAACTGGAGCGAGTTTTTCATGTCTAATTTCACATTGCAGGTTCTGGCATTGGCCATCGTAGTTGGCATCATTGTAAACCTGTCTTCCCGCAGGGATCGTATCAGTCTCTTGCTGAAAAGCATTTCCAAATGGGTGTTTTTGCTCCTGCGATTCGCTATGTGGCTGGCTCCCCTTGGCGCCTTCGGAGGCATGGCATCCACAGTAGGGAAATTTGGCCTCCAAACACTGCTTCCATTAGGCAAACTTTTGATAGCAGTTTATTGTACCATGATAATTTTCATTTTTGGAGTGCTGGGTTTGATACTCAGGTATTACAAATTCAGCATTTGGAATTTTTTGAAGCGGATCAGGAATGAATTTCTGATTGTGCTGGGAACCTCTTCATCTGAAGCGGCCTTACCCAGTTTGATGAAAAAACTGGAAGCAATGGGCTGCAGTAAATCTGTAGTGGGGCTGGTGGTGCCAACGGGATATTCATTTAACATGGATGGCACTTCAATTTATTTGTCCATGTCTGTAATTTTCCTCGCTCAATTATACAATGTTCCCTTATCGTTCGTGGAAGAGTTGGGGGTGATAGGGATACTGATGCTCACTTCCAAAGGGGCGGCCGGCGTTACGGGGAGTGGCTTTGTGGTTTTGGCTTCCACGCTCACAGCGATCCATAAGATCCCGCTCGAAGGCCTGGCGTTCCTGCTGGGCGTTGATAAATTTATGAGTGAAGCCAGGGCCATCACCAATATGATCGGAAACGGAGTTGCCACTATTGTGATAGCCAAGACTGAAAAGGAGTTTCTGCAATAAAAAGCAAAGCCGCTCCAATGCCCGATCGCAATCCGCAATCATCTCACTTCATTATCTTTGCAGGCCATGACCAGTTTTGAGCACGATACCATTGTTCCTTACAGGGATTCTTCACTTACCAAGAAGCAGCAGGTGGCAGAAATGTTTGACCGCATTGCATTCAGGTATGATTTCCTGAACAGGTTTCTGTCGGCAGGAATTGACAAAAGATGGAGAAAGAAGGCCCTGAAACAGCTCGCCACAGAAAATCCTAAAATGATCCTGGATGTAGCTACCGGCACGGGAGATATGGCGATCATGGCATGTGAATTGCTAAGTCCGGATAAAGTTATAGGAATCGACATTTCAGAGAAAATGCTCGCGATAGGCAGGAAAAAATTGTTAAAGTCAGGTTTAGAGAGGCGGATTGAACTGCAAGTGGGTGATAGTGAGACAATAAACTTTCCCGGGGATTCGTTTGATGCAGTAACTGTAGCCTTCGGAGTACGCAATTTTGAACACCTGGAACAGGGTCTGGCGGAACTCCACCGGGTACTGAAGCCCGGAGGCAAACTCGTAATACTGGAATTTTCAAAACCCAAAATAACAGGCATAAAACAACTTTACAATTGGTACATGGGAAGAATTGCACCGGCATTGGGAAAATTATTTTGTAAGAATAAAGACGCTTACCAATACCTCAATGAATCCGTGCAGCATTTCCCGGAAAGAGAAGAATTTGTGAAAATTTTAAACAACACGGGATTTACCAACACATCATGCAAAAATTTAAGCCTGGGTATCTGCGGTATTTATTGCGGCGTAAAATAATTCTGTCGTTCATACTTGTATTGGGTTTTATCAACATTTCTTTCGCACAGCTTCGTGAAAGCCTGAATCTGCCCAATCACGACGATAAACCATACTATTTTGGAATAGTTTTGGGATATAATGTTTCCAATTATAATATTTCACATTCGCCGTATTTCCTCCAGCAAGACAGCATTTCATCTATTGAAAGCGTGAACAGCGGTCGCATACATCTTGGCATAGTCGCCAATCTCCAGTTGTCAAAGAGATGGGATATTCGCTTTTACCCTCTGAATCTTATTTTCAGCCAGAAGAAGTTTCAGTACGATCTCAAATATCCCGACCCTGATGACGGAGCCATCCGCAAAACGCAAAGAGTTGAATCCATTGTGATGAGCTGGCCCCTTCAGGTGAGACTAAAAAGCGACCGGATCAGAAATTTCAGAGTTTACACGCTCGCGGGCCTGAAATTCGACTACGACCTGGCTTCTAACGCGGGCGCCACCAATGCCGACAACCTGCTCAAGGTGAAAAAGAGTGATTTTGGCTATGAGCTTGGTATCGGATTTCAATTCTTTTATCAATATTTTATTCTCTCGCCTGAAATCAAGATCAGTAATGGCCTGGGGAATGTGCTGGTTACCGACCATACGCTGAAATATTCCAATGTAATCGACAGACTCAATTCCAGGATGATCATGTTTTCGCTCCATTTTGAAGGAGGGGGGCTCTAGCACAATAGAGCGGTACTTACAAGGTTAACTAAATTTCAGGGTGCTCAATAACGGGGAGGGATACTGCCTCAATAAAATTTCATGGCAGGAAAAATCGGGAAATGAATTCCTTCGTGTTTTTCTTTTTGCCTGCGGGATATTCCTCA
>CALFNL010000064.1 GCA_937902875.1 uncultured Bacteroidota bacterium
ATATTTTCAATAGCCGTTTGAGTCCTGGATTCAGTTACCACCTGACTGGTACTTATCCCGATCTTGTCTTTCAGCTCATCCGCCTCTCCCTTCTTAATGCCTCTAAAAATCACTTTCGAAAGCCTGGGTCTCTCCACGGCTTCAATTTCCACCCATATCTTATTGCCTTCCAGTTTAGTGATATAAACCTGGATATCTGCGAAGAGATTCTGTCCCCAAAGCTTTTGGATGGCCTTGGCAAAATTATCACCTCCCGGAATTCTCACCTCATCGCCAACAGACATTCCCGAAATGGACACTACGAGGGCAGGGTCAAAATATTGGGTGCCCGTAACCTTGATGTCTGCAATGGTATATTTTTTGGGAACCGGCTGATTAAATATTTGAAGTAGCGCAGGATCTACGGATGTAGTAGGTGTGGTATCGGCAACCTGAGCATCAGTTTTGGTGGAAATTATAACCAGGACTATAAAAAGTACAACAATCTTACAGATCTTCTGCATCCGAATTAGGTTTCCCCGGCAAATTAACGGGATTAATTAAAATGGTTTGTTAAATCACCGATTAAAAATGGTTTTTTGCTAATGCGCATCAGTAGCGGTTTCTCGCTGAATCTGGTCACTAGTTTTTCCGAATCTTCTTTCACGCTGCTGATAGTCGAGGATGGCTTCATAAAGGTGCTCTTTTCTGAAATCGGGCCAGCGTGTAGTGGTGAAATATAATTCAGCATAAGCCAATTGGTATAATAGAAAATTACTGATCCGGTGTTCGCCACTTGTTCTGATCATCAATTCCGGATCGGGAAAATTACCGGTGCAGAGATATTGTCTGAAATTGTCCTGGTTGATCTGCCCGGGGTCAAGCTTGCCGGCTTTCACATCTTCCGCTATATGCTTCACCGCATTCACCAGCTCCCAGCGGGAACTATAGCTCAGAGCCATAATGAGGTTAAGGCCGGTATTGGACTTAGTGAGTTCGAGCGCCTCCTGCAATTCGGGCCTCGCATATTGAGGAAGCATATCCATATCGCCGATCACGTGTAACCTGATATTATTCTTGTTTAGAGTTGGCACTTCCTGGTGAATGGTTTCAACCAGCAATTCCATCAGCCCCGTAACTTCATATTCAGGTCGATCCCAGTTTTCCGTACTAAAAGCGTATAGTGTGAGATATTCAATCCCCAATTCGGCGCAGCCTTCCACAATATTCCTGACGCTTTCCACCCCATGATAGTGGCCAAAAAGCCGGTCTTCTCCCTTTTCCTGAGCCCATCTCCCATTGCCGTCCATGATGATTGCAATATGACGGGGCAGGCGGCTGACATCTAATTTTTCCCTTAGGGACATAGCATTCAAAGTTGAAAAGCCAGGCCACAGACCTGACTTTGCGGCAAAGATATAAATATTATGGGATGGAGCTGTAAATTAGTTGATATGGAAGGATATGGATAATGGGTTTGATATGATTAGTAAACACCGGGCCAGGGCCGGTCTGGAGGCATCATATAACTAATTAACTAATATTTGGCTGTGGGACATTTGTAGGAGGAAAGTGTAAAAGAGAGTCCTACTTCAGCGATAACATAACTGTCTTTCTGGCTGCTGAAACCCCGCTGACGCCCCTTTGTACCTATCCTGATTCCGTCCCCCGTTTCATAAGAACGATCCTGCAGCGCGTACCACGGTGTGAGTGAACCATCAGGAAGCGTTTGAGGGAAGGCGTCAGGAGCATAAATGCCACTTACGTCATCAAGGTAATCTGTTGTTGTAAAACGGTATGCTAATTCAAAGGAAAGGTTTACATTTCTATTGATATTATATTTAATGCCCATTCCTAAGGGGAAGCATAATGCCATGGAGCCATAGGGTTTTTTATCGGGGTAAAGAGCAGAACCCTGGCCCTCGGTACCCAGGGGCCTGAGGAAATATTTCCTGCCACCCAGGTATGCGTAGGGGTCATAGCTGAAAACGCCTGCTCCCAGAGTAACATAGGGTGTGAATGCAAACTCGGGATCTCCCGGCACAAAATGCATGAAATTGAAATCACCCTGTATGGTGGCCTCCCAAATGCTGGTATTAAAACTGAGGTTTCTTCTTTTTTGATAGTCATTTTTGCTATACACATCCGAATAACCAAGTTGCGCATAATGCACATTGATTCGCAAAGCCACATATTCACTGAATTGCTTGCGGAAAAAAACACCCAGCGCGGGTTTGGGCCTGTTAATGCCAGCCCTGGTATTGAGATCACCAAAATAATGGGCGGCTCCAGCGGTGATTCCAAATTCACCATCATATACCGTACCGTCAATCTGCGCATTTGCCGGAATTGAAAATGCCAGACTCCCCAGAATTAAGATTAGGAATTGTTTCATGATTGCAAAATACAAGATTAGTATTAAACGTTCACCAGTGGCTTGTCATTTTATCGAATTCTTAAATATTCCCCAAAATCGGGTTAGTCTGTCTGAATCCTCTGTATCAATTCCTTTTGTCTAATCCCCATGATAATTTACTGCGAAGGGTTTGAAGAAAACTCTTCTCGTTTAACCTCACCAGACTTATGCTAAAGTTCTCTTTCTTAACGGCCAGTTGAACTTCCTTGTTCACAATTTCTTTTCGGCTATCCAGGGCGCATATGAATTTGTCGGTTCTGCCTTCCACTTCAAAAGAAATGATATTATCATCCGGAACTACGATAGGTCTCACATTGAGGTTGTGTGGAGCTACGGGTGTTATTATGAAACTCGCCGAATCCGGAAAGAGAACCGGTCCATTGCAACTCAATGAATAGCCGGTTGAGCCCGTTGGTGTTGCCACGATCAATCCATCTGCCCAATAAGTATTCAAAAATTCTCCGTTCAGGTAGGTATGGATCTTGATCATGGACGAGGTATCCCGCTTGTGTATGGCAAATTCATTAAGACCATAAGGTGTGTCTCCAAAAAGTGGAATATCCGCGTCGAGATGAATCAGGCTTCTTTGATCCGCCACGAAAGTGTGATCCTTTAATGCCTTAACGGTTTTGTTTAATTCATCTTTACCGATGGTGGCCAGAAATCCGAGACGGCCGAAATTGATGCCCAAAACGGGGATATTCTTATCTCTGATTAAAGTCACAGTGTCGAGCAATGTACCATCGCCTCCAAGGCTGATGACACATTCAAAGCTTTCGTCCAGGTCTGATGAGTCGGTGAATACGCTGTATTTGCCCGCATCAATAAGTGAGTCCTTTATCTGCTCAAAGAAGAGGTTGTGAATTACACAGGCAATTTTTTGTTTGCTCAATTCTTCCAGGAGCATGAAAAGGTCTGCCTGTTGAAGTGTTTCTCCACCACGGCTGTATATGGCAATCTTCATTTTGGATTAATTCATTTCTAAAAATCCGTTCGGGGATGTAAAAATAGGCCCTTTTCGCCTAATTGATTTAAGCTGAATTCAAAGCGCATGGAGAAGTCATAAATGGTGATCATGTCCAGTCCTATGCCCCCGGTATATAGGAAGCGGTTATTGAGGAAGTTTGGCCCTTCGTTTTTGTTATAGGCATAGCCCGCGTCACCAAACACCTTCAGGTAGAAACGGAAAGGGATATGCGCATAAGATCTTGATTTAAGGCCTGTATTCAGTCGTGGGGCCCAGATTTCCCTTTTGAAGGTGGCCCGGGCAAGACCGCCAACCACTCCATCCATTACATAAAATTCCAATCCGCGCAAATAGGCATCCCCATAGCCAAACATTTTGAGATTGGAATATGGCTGGTCAAACGGGAGTTTCAGGCTGGCAACACCTTGTATGGCAAAAAAATATTTCGGACTCACCTCCCAGTATTGAGATCCCCTGAGGGTGATTTGCCAGAGATTTACATCCTTATTGATGCCGCGCTTGGTGAAGCTCAGGTCCCACATCAATCCCTTCAAAGGGTATGGAATATAGTCCACTTTAAAATGCTCATACTGATATAATAATTCGGGATACCTGATTTCCAAGAGGCCATTGGAATAATAATCGGGATTGAGCTTTTCTACAGTATCACTGATAGACTGCAGGCTATAACTAAGGCGGATGGTATGCCGGGAAATGGAACCTTTCCGATAAGTGTAACCTATACCCACCCTCAATTGACTCATTACAAAATGATCGTCATTCTTATAAAATACCTGTTTGTTATTTTCCGTAGCATAACTGATCTCCTTATTCCTTGAATAGGCAAAGTCCACTAATATTCCATGACTGAGTGATTTGTCGATATAGGGCACCATATAATTAAATGATACCTGTCTCGTATAACCGCTGATCAGCCATAAATTCACCTTGTCATTCCTTCCACTCACATTGTTGCCCGCAAACTTTAGTCCGTAATTGACGCGGTTCAGGCTGGCATTGTACTCATTGATCCACACATTGATATTCCTGTCAACCGGTTTAAAATAGGGGATGGGGAAATAGTACCATCTTTCTTTTACGTCAACAATGATATCGAGGGAATCATCGACCCAATTGGAAAAATCCACCGTAACGTCTATGAAGAGTGCGGTGTTCATGAGATTCTGACGCGAAAGCTGCATGTCTCTGAGGATATCTGAAATGGAATAAGACCGGCCTTTCTTGAGCAGGACTTCTCTATCCACAATATAGCGCTTGGTGATCCTGTTGCCGGTAAGATGAACTTCCCTTATGGTGAGGTAGGACGTTTTGAGGATCTGGTGATCTTCATAGGGTTTTTCCCCATTCTCCTGGGCGGGTAACAATTGGGGTGCGTAGAGGAATACTACCAGCCAGAAGCCATATTTACACAAGCTCCTCATTACAACGATGGTGTTGATTATGATTCGGTACCAAAGGAACTAAAATAGGATTTTATTAATAATCTGTGTAACTGGCCGGAAAAACACTTTTAGATACCCAGGTAATTCATCAGATGTTCAAGATTATTCTGAAGTTCGTTCCGATACAATTCTTCTCCATGGTAGTATTTAACATTGTATTCGTGGCGCTGGAGCGTTGCCACAATATCGGATACCTCTATTTTATTGATGCGGATGGTCACCAGCAACAATTTGGTAGCGGGGTCTACCCAGGTGTTCAGTTGAGTCAGGTAGGCATCGTTGGATTCAATCATCCTGTTCAATTCTCCTGCCGAAAAATCCTTTCTTTCCATTTCCAGCATTATCAATCCCCCTTGTTCTTCCGCACCGGTAAAGGTAGCCAGTTGTCTCACCAGTTCTTCCTCCACAATTACGCCTAATAACTCATATTCTTCATTGATCACAGGCACCACAGAAAGGTGCATGTCCCTTGCCACTTTAACGGCCAGCAGGAAATGGTCCTGGTCTCTTACGAATGGCTTGATGAACTGGCTATGGAGGGATTCAAGGATATTATCTTCATCGGCATCCAGCAGGTCAGATTCGCTGATGAGGCCAAGATATTTATCTTCAAAAGCAACAGGAAGATGGGAAACGTGGAAGTCATTCATATTCTGCAAAGCCTTCGACACCTTGTCATGAAAATGAAGCTGGGGCACACTGTTCGAAATAAGTTGGCCTGCAAACATAAAAACGTCGTTTTAATATAGACGCAAATTAGCGTGCAACCGCTGCGGGCTCATTCAATTTAGTCAGGAACTGATGCAATATTTTGTTAAACTCATCTGGCACCTCCATCATGGGAGCATGCCCGCATTTGTCAATAAAATGCAGTTCACTGTTGGGTATCAGCCTTTGGAACTCCCGACCCACAAACGGCGGGGTAATCGTATCATTATTACCCCATATTAATAACGTCGGTTGTTTGATTTCATTGAGTTCTTCCCCAAGATTATTCCTGATTGCACTCTTGGCCAGGGCGATGATCTTGACCGCTTTCAATCGGTTGTTAACAATCTCATACACTTCATCTACCAATTCCTTTGAGGCTATATTCGGTTCAAAGAAGGTGAGTTCGGTCTTCTTCTTGATATATTCGTAGTCGCCCCTCTTTGGGTAAGTATCACCCATTCCATTCTCAAATAAGCCCGAACTACCAGTTAGAATCAGGGACTTGATCCTTTCCGGATGCTTCAGAACATGGAGGAGGGCTACATGGCCGCCCAATGAATTTCCCAACAAGTGAATATTTCGGTAATCGCAATGCTCAATAAATTTAAACACAAATTTCTCAAGTCCGCCAACAGACGTGTGCAGCAGGTCTAATTCAAGCAATGGCAACATAGGCACCACCACTTTATTGTGATTGCGGAAATACTCAATAAGGTCACTGAAATTGCTCAATGCTCCAAAAAGGCCATGCAGGAGAACCAGTGGCTCACCCTGGCCTTCTTCAATAAACCTGAATTTCCCATCTAATTTAATTTCATAGCTCATCTACAACCGTTCAATTAATTGCTAAAATAATTTTTTTGCTCCAATTTCAGCACCAGTGGCTCACAAAGAAAAGGAAAAAAGTTTGAAATCAGGGATTAATACCCGGCATGACCAAATGTTTAACGCAAACATTTTAAAACACTTGTGCCGTTTGAGTTGGAATTTCCTGGTGTGTGTTTTCAAAATAATCCTGCAGGTCCCTGAACATATTTTTTAAAAAAGGAGCCACATTCCCCAGCCCTCCGATTACAGCAGGCCCAATCGGAGCAATCATCCCATAAACCCTTCCCGATTCCTTATTATCTCCGCTAATCAAGTGCATTTTGTCGGCATAAAATAACAAGACGCTGAACACTAAAGTGTAAGTGGCCGCATATAGGAGAGCTCCCGCCAGCTTATTGATCCAGCCCAGCATAGCAGTTTCAAATGCCACTTCAATGAATTCTGCCACCCATTGCACTATCAATACCGCCACCACGAAAACAAGTATGAAAGAAATAACCGGCAACCATCTCTCATTCAAATGTGCATTGTGGTGGAGGTAAGAGGCTACGAATGAAGAAAACCTGATGGCAGCAACCAGGCCAATAAAAAATCCCAGAAAGGAAAAAATGGCAATGACGAGCCCCCGCCGTAGGCCTTTTTTGACCGCGACAACAAGCAGGATCAGGTAAATTACGTCAATCCACATAATAAGATTCAGGAAGCATTGACAAATTCCAGGCCTTGGCTCACGAACAGTTCCATGATCAAAACAAAGTCAAATTATTTCTGCAGCAACTCCTTCACCATTGCCCCTATGGTCTTTCCATCGGCCATGCCGGCTAACTGTTTTGTTGCTGAAGCCATCACCTTGCCCATATCGGATATAGAACCGGCTCCCAGTTCAGCAATTATCTGTGATATCCTCTCTTTCAATGCCCCCTGGTCCATTTGAGCAGGCAGGAATTCTTCGATTACATCAATTTCTTCTTTTTCCTTCTGTGCCAGGTCCGGGCGATTCTGCGTCTGATAAATTTCGAGTGAATCCTTGCGCTGCTTCACCAATTTTTGAAGAAGCTTAATTTCTCCAGCATCCTCTAATTTTCCTCCCGATCCTTCGGCTGTTTTAGCTAATATGATGGCAGCCTTGATGGCTCTTAGTGCCCTCAGTTTTTTTTCATCCCTGGCCAGCATGGCACCCTTCAACTGGTCATTTATTTTTTGCTCTAAAGACATACAGAATGAATTTATTGTTTCCCAATTATTACTGAATACAGATAAAACTGTTACGGGGAGGAATAGTGGCTAGGGTTTTTTAGCCATTGAAGTTTGCTCCAGCATTTCGCGCGATTTCCTGTAAAAATCCGCGGCGAATTTTTTCAGGTCTTCTGCCGGTTCCTTTTGATTGGTGGAGCGCTGGTAGGCATCTGCCATCGTAACCAGTGTCTGATAAAAAAAATCCCCCATCTCATCCACCATCATTTCTTTGGTCCAGAGATCGATCCGGAGGGCCGATTTATCAGTTCCGTCCCAAAAAGACAGCATCATGGCCTTCGCCTCCTTCGGTAGAAGCGGGTCGGCCTCATCAGCCGTCCACCTTATTTGCTGTGGTATCTTATTCTTGTCGAGTGTAACGTCAATTTTGATGGATGATTGCTTCATATGTTTCAAACGATAATGCACAAAGGTAAGCCGATTATGGTTTTGCCGTTTGCTGAATAATATCCCACATCCTGTCAGCAGCCTGATCCCAGTCGAAATCCCTGGCCCGCTCCAGCCCTTTTACAATCAAATCATTCCTCAATTGCTCATCTTTATAAACCGTCATCATTTTGTCTGCGATATCCTGCACATTTTCCGGATCCACAAAAAGTGCGGCTCCGCCGGCTGTTTCAGCAAAACCGGCCCTTCGGGAACTGACCACAGGAACCCCCGATTGCATGGCCTCCAGCATGGGAAGGCCCAAGATTCCATAATAAGAAGGATAGATTAATGCATTGGCAGATGCTATAATCCGGGCATATTCCATTGCCGGCACGTATCCTAATAATTTCAAATCTTCTCTGTATTTGTATGTTTCGATGGATTGTACAAATGCCTCCTGATCCCAGGCCACGCCACCGGTAATCAATAACTGCATATTACTCTTTTGCCATTTCTTGAAAATGGAAAAGGCTTTGAGAAGATTCCTGAGATTCTTACGGGGATGAACGGGTCCGATACTCAGAAAATATTCCTTACCTCCGGAGTAATTTTCCTTGATGTTCTGCTTTTCTTCCCAATCCCCTGGATGGAATATTGGCGACGCCGCAAAATTTACAAGATTCAGTTTTTGCTGAGGGACTCCATATTTTCTGACCAATTCCTCTCTTGAATATTGAGAAGCAGTTACAACTTGTTTGGCCTTATTCACACTGGATGCCGTATGTTTCTTTAAAAATCCTGCAACTGATGTTGGCATTAGTCCGGGACCATGCAAGAAAGCCAGATCCTGAACAATCAGGCATTGGGGTAATTGGGTTCTCATGGAACAAATTCCATCAGTGGCAACGAAGATATCCGCTCTTATTTTCTTCAATGTGGAAGGCAGCTTATAATCATACCAATATTTTCGGAATAACCTATAACCGGCAAAAATACCTGCTTCAAGTTTCGTGACATTGGGGGGAAATTGCAGACTGGAATTTGGAGCTCCGCCGAAAAGAAAAAAGAACTCATCCGCCGGATGCCGGACCGCCATTCTACTGAAAATTTCATAAACGAAAATGCCGGAACTTCCCAGGAAGTCAGTCTGCAAAAACCGGGTATTGATAGCGATCCTCATGCTGAATTCATTGTGGTACAAGCAGTTTTGAAATCCATTGTAATTTGTTGATATCCAATGTATAACCTTGACGGGATGCGAACCATCATCCTATCAGAAGGCAGGCAAAGGTAAATACACCCGATTATACCGTAAAATCTGCAATTCTGTTGCTTATGGCTGGTTAATAGGGTAATTTTACTTTAGAATTTTCAGTAATCCAACCTATCGTAAACTAAATCGTTACCTATGAGACTTAGAACTCTACGCATTTGCGTTGTGGTGTATGCTATATTGAATTTAAATAAACCAGTATATGCCCAATGTCCGGATGGCGGGGCGCCGCTTACAACCAGTTATAGTACTGCTGAGCATATTAATTTCGGAGACGCTTCCAGTACTTACACCTTTCCTCAATTCAATCCATCTTTAGGAACCCTTTTGAAAGTTGAAGTGAATGCTACCATTAATGGTCAGGCAGTGGACTATCTGGAGAATAATC
>CALFNL010000065.1 GCA_937902875.1 uncultured Bacteroidota bacterium
GCCATTGAAGTAGCAGACGGTGTGAATATGGCGATGGAATCATTGAAAAGATCTTTTCCCAAAGGAGTATATTATGTGGTTCCTTTTGAATCAGTTTCCGTGGTAAAGGTTTCCATTGGAGAAGTTGTAAAAACACTCTTGGAAGCATTGGGCCTTGTTGTTCTTGTAGTATTTCTTTTTTTGCAGAGTTGGCGTGCCACATTGATCCCCGTGCTGGCCATACCGGTTTCAATAATCGGCACATTCGCGGTCTTCATTCCGCTGGGATTTACCATCAATACCTTGACCCTGTTTGGCTTTGTGCTGGCAATCGGAATTGTGGTAGATGATGCCATCGTTGTGGTGGAAGCAATCCAGCATTATATTGATGACCAGGGCCTGCCTGCGAAGGAAGCAGCCTACAGGGCCATGAAAGATATTTCCGGCCCCGTGGTGGCTATTGCATTGATCCTGGCCGCCGTATTTGTACCAGTGGGATTCATCCCAGGCATTGTGGGCAAATTATATCAGCAGTTTGCTATCACCATAGCTATTTCGGTTTTGATCTCTGCTTTTGTGGCCCTCTCTCTAACGCCGGCTCTTTGTTCGGTGATGCTCAAACCCATGCACCTGAACAGGAAATCAAGGGGCCTGAACAAATTCTTCTTTTGGTTCAATGATCGATTTCGCAGAACCACGAATGCGTATGTTGGAGGAGTGAAGCATAGTATTAAGGGCACACCTTACGTTGTCATCTTGCTGGTATGTATATGCGCTGGTACGGCAATATTGTTTAAGAATAAACCTACGGGTTTTATTCCCACTGAAGATGAAGGACGTTTATATATTACATTCGAATTGCCCGAAGCTTCTTCCACTACCAGGAGCCTGGAAGTATTGGATACAATGATGAATACCCTGGAGCAGACCCCCGGCATCGCTCATTTCGCAGCCCTGGGTGGATTGAACGTGGTAACATTCGCCACGAAATCCAACAGTGGGACCATCTTTTGCCAGTTAAAACCATGGTCAGAACGCGTGGATAAATCACTCCACCTAAGTTCGCTGATTACCACCCTGCAAAAGAAATTTGCCAGCATTAAGGGTGCAAATGTAGTGGTGATATCCCCTCCGGCCATACCAGGCCTTGGGACAACGGGAGGTTTCACTTTTGAATTGGAACAACGGGAAAGCACAGACGATATCAAGCAATTCGAACAGGTAGTGCAATCCTTTGTTATGGAGGCCAACAAGCGCCCGGAGCTGAACCGCGTATTCTCATTCTTCACGGCCAGGACGCCTGGCTACCAGTTGGATGTGGACAGGGAAAAATGCAAGAAGCTTGGTATTTCACTGGCGGATGTTTATAACAGCATTCAGACCTTTCTCGGGAGCAGGTATGTCAATGATTTCACTTTATATGGAAGAAATTTCAGGGTAGTGGCCCAGGCTGATACTGTTTACAGGAAAGACATTCAGAATGTGGCAAAATATTATGTGCGAAATGCGGCAGGGGAGATGATACCCCTGAGTACCCTGATCAGCTACCGGGTCACGGAAAATGCGCCCATGATTTCTCATTATAACCTCTCCCGTTCCTCTGAGATCAATGGCAGCGCTGCCGAAGGGTATAGCAGCGGACAGGCCATCGCAACACTGAGGGATGTGGCAGCAAAAGTTTTGCCAGCGGGTTATGGATATGAATTCTCGGGCCTCACCAGGGAGGAGATCAATGCCGGCAACAGCACCGTGATCATATTTTCCCTGTCAATCATCTTTGTTTTTCTTTTCCTGGCAGCGCTTTATGAGAGTTGGAGCGTACCATTCTCCGTATTGCTGGCAGTGCCACTGGGTGCCTTTGGAGCCATACTCACACTGACCCTGATTCCAAGATTGAGTAACAGCGTGTATGCCCAGATCGGATTGATTACATTGATTGGCCTTGCTGCCAAGAATGCAATTCTGATCGTAGAATTTGCAAAAGAAAGAGTTGACCGCGGCATACCCCTCATCAAATCTACCCTTGATGCGGTGAAACTGAGGCTCAGACCCATATTGATGACATCAATGGCTTTTATTTTGGGTGTTCTGCCCCTTGCATTTTCTACGGGGGCGGGAGCGCAGGCCAGGTCAACAATCGGTTGGACTGTGTTGGGCGGAATGTTGGCTGCTACATTGCTTGCAATTTTCATTGTTCCCGTATTGTTTGTTTTGATTTCCAGGTTGGCTTACGGTAAGAAAAAATTGGAAACATTGGAGCAGAGGGCGCAGGAAGACTCTGGCCAGGAGATCTAAGATTCCTGGCATTCCGGTCGAATGGTCTATTTTGCGTGTAGGTGGAGGTTTTGTATATAGAATACCCTGAGGGCATTCATATTTTTGCATTTGTTACCTGCTGCTAATTGCTGAAAAGAGTTCATGAATCCGAATTGAAGAATGTTACTGGCATTCAGGTGGTACGCAAGTCCCAAGAGGAAGCGGTTCTGATCAAGATAGTTATACACTATTTCTTTCCCGAAGTCAATATGAGCTTCGTCGTTTATTATGAATGAAAAGGTGCGGGGCGCAAAGGCCTTTTTGGCAAGAGGCAAAGCCAAATAAAAATTATATCGCAACCTTAAATTGAAATTGTGGCCGGGGGTCAGACTGCTGTAATCCGCGATTTTCCTTCACATGCGTTCTTCCAATCCGATCCATTGCAATATTCTTATGCGGGGATAATTTGTATGCCATTGCAGTTGCTGCCAGGGACTGTGTTCGGGCTGCAATACTTCTCTATGATTGGTTGCCGGGAAAATATTTATATAAGCATATCCTGCGGTAAGGTTTGTGCTGTCATTTAAATAATATGTCAGGCCCAGTCGCGCAATGGTCTGAGATAAATCCTCCGTAAAATTATCTTTAGAGCGTAGATGGAAGTCTGTCTATAAACCCCATCGTTTGCTCCTCCTGGTTTGGTTGAATTGTCTTATCCAGATTTGGCTAAGATGTTCCTTTTGCTTATTGGTTTGAGATTCACCCCAAGCGGCGAAGGTGGGGGAAATGCCTGTTGAGATTAGTGGTTTTCTCATGTTAGAATGCTTGATTCGAATTTAATCAACAGGATTACCCATTTAGGCCGCACGGGCCTTGTAGAGATAGGGTGGCTTCGTCATGTA
>CALFNL010000066.1 GCA_937902875.1 uncultured Bacteroidota bacterium
ATCGGCATCATGAAGAATACGGGCAGATCCGCAGCCGAGGCCGAGCATGAAATAGTCAGGAATATTCCCCTGGGCAGGATTGGCGAACCAGGAGATTTCGGAGCCGTGGTAGCATTTCTTTGTTCACCTGCAGCGGCCTATGTTAATGGTGTTAGCCTGCCGGTGGATGGAGGCCGGCTGCACAGCACCTGAGTATTTTAACATTCCACATATAAATTTCACACGCAACTTTGCGTTATAGATTCGTATGGAGGAAGTCAGCCACAAACCATTTATCATCCCTAATCTGGCACTGAACATGCTGGGCCTGCTCACCCTCATTCCGCTGGCTCCCCTGCTCAATCGCTTCATTCCTCCCGTGATTGTTGGCTACTGGAATATTGATCTGCTACTTTCAATATTGATCGCTTTTATTTTGGTGAGAGGCATTCTATGGCTGTTTAAGCCGCTGATCGTGCCCGCATTCATACTTACCTCCGCTGTAGTCCTCTACAATTCGTTCACCGACGGATATAATCTCCGGAGCATGATCAGGGATTACAAGAACCTCGTGGTAACCAACTGGAATGCCAGGGACCATAAAGAAAAAGACCTGTACCTGATTAAACCCACGCTTTTCGACTCCGGAGTGGAAAAAGCCTTGAAGGGTTTAAAATCAAAAATGAATCACCAGGATTCCATAGTAAGGAATTTCGCCGTCACACATTCCATAGAATATTTTGATGATTATCACAGTAAATATGGACCCATTGTTCGCTATCTTTCTCTATTCAAATACATCAATAACAATTTCAAGTATGTTTCCGATTCTGAGAAAGATGAGTATTATGCTACGCCCATGGAAACCATCGAGAACGGGCTGGGCGGAGATTGTGACGATCATACCATCCTGATGATCTCCGCCATGAATGCCATCGGTGCAAAATGCAGAATGGTACTCACGGAAGATCATGTGTATCCAGAATTATATTGTGGCGACCGAAAGTCTTTCAACCTCATGCAGGAAGCCATCACCCATTTATTTGCGAACGAAAATTTCAGCGGCCTCTATTACCGGGAAGAAGTTGGCAATTACTGGATCAATTTGGATTATACGGCCAGGCATCCGGGCGGACCCTATGTGGATAATAAGGCTTATGCTGTAGAAGAGTTCTGATTCCCCACCGGGCTCCTTAAATGAACATAAATTCCTCGTCTTTATTCCTTTTGCGGGCAGGCGGCTTTTGAGGTGGTTTTTTCTGCTTCTCCCCGTAAGAGATGAAGCCCCAGGACGCCAGCGCGATCGTGATTATGATAGAAATATCATAAAGAATGTAATTATCGGTATAGTCCTTGTTTGGGGGAGGTGGATAAATATAGCTGAATATGAAGGTGATAATGGAAATTCCATATTCGAATATCAGTCCCGCATACACGAATTGCATCACTTTTTCAAAATGGCTGTGTTCGATCTTCACGAGGTAGGAAATGATCTCCCAAATGATGAAGGTGAGTATGATCAGCGTACCCAGGCCCACCATCACTATCTCCGTAATGGCATGCAAGCGGGTAATAAAGGTCGTTAGTAATTCGGCGGTCATAAAGATCACGAACACCCGAATCAGGGCCTTCCGAATCGTTTTGTTTTGCGAGGTGAAATAGAGCACGGTGAGCATGAAGGGCGCCTCAAACAGGTTATAGGCGCGGTTTATCCATGAGCCGCCTATGGTGTCAGCCAATCCGAGAATATCTATAAGATTTATGATGCCGCCTATCAGCCAGTAACATGCAAACCAGGTGAATTCACGGTGCTTCCACATCCTTTTGACCAGCAGTATTATAACAGGCAGGAAAAATGATACGGCGGTAATAGCAGATATGATTCTGTATACTTGGGTATAAACTATTTCTTTCACGGTTTCGGGGTTATCTAAAAATCGCAGAATGAGGGTAAATATTGCCGCCTGAAGAATATTCAGGACTTCTACGAACAGGAGTATTTGCAGGAAATACTAAGTGGGATAATTAGAAATACTCTTAATACATTAACAGAAAAGGCTCCATGGATATACAAATTGATTAGTTTGAGCATATTCGCCCAATGCGCGGAGGAGGTAGCCAAATTAATTGACATTTGACAATTCTTTTTCTGCTTACCACTCCATGCTCTTCCGGGTTTGCATTTTGTTCTGGATTACTGGCACTTCTTCCCATGCTTCCCAAAGCTTTTCGCAGGCAATCATAAGGGCGGGACCCAAATTGCGTTTATATTTACTGATTACCCATTTAAGACGCCAACCCTAAATGCGTCAATAGTTCCAAGGCAGATTACACCTCTTTGGGCTATTTTCCTATATTTGCACTCCCAATGTGGAAATTGACATTCAAAGAGCCTTGTAACGCTTGATCATCGGGCTTAGTGAAGTTGTATTTTTCGAAAAATTAAACATGACTCCGTAGCTCAGTTGGTAGAGCAGCTGACTCTTAATCAGCGGGTCCAGAGTTCGAGTCTCTGCGGGGTCACTAAGTGACGATCCCTTGCGATAGCAAGGGATTTTTTGCGAAGCAAAAAACAGAGACGAGAAGTTTACCCGACGGAGCCTCCCACAAATTTGTGACGCACAAATCATATTATTCAAAGCAAATCATATAGAAAAACGGCGAAGGCGGGAGTCTCTGCGGGGTCACGTAGTGAC
>CALFNL010000067.1 GCA_937902875.1 uncultured Bacteroidota bacterium
TTAGAGCCTGATCCTTCAATGGTATAAATTTTTGATTTGGGATCATAGCTGGCCGAACCCTTGTGGATAACTACATTTCCCAGGTCCGTTTGACCCGGGAATATTCCGAGGCCTGCGTTTGGATTTTTTGTAAAACTGATCGTGCAAAAAGCAATCAGTATAATGGCAGAAGCATTTAGCAGGCTTATTTTCATCGAAAATGAATTAAAAATTGATAGAATATAATAATCCCGCGGCTGAAAATTGCAGAACGCGGCAGTGGAAAAAATAATTTGACAAAACTTTAGGTGAAATAATCAAGGCTCTATTTTTATACTACATCAATACTACATCATCCTGTAAAAAACCACAAAATTCGATCAATCGGCCACTACTTCCCTGCTTCCTATCAAATTCGCAAGCAACATTACACACATTCACCTATTTTTTGCCTGGCGTCAAATCGGGTAAACTAAAGAATTGCCCGGCAATATTCTGCCCCTCTATTCTCAAGCCATTAGATCCTGCTCCACCAACCATGGCTATCGGACAACTGACCGTCACGGAAATGGTTTCATGCGGCAGCAGAGAAAAATAATTATTGCTCCAGAATGAGGGCAAAACCTCCTCCCCATTGTGGATCAATTGTGGATTGAGGAAAAATGCCAGTCGGTTGGATGGATTGCCGATCTCCAGGTTCCAGACCGCTTTGGCTTTTGAGGTCTTCACTCCATTGATTTTCATGTTGACTTTTGCCGCAGGCATTTTTGATAAATCCTTATAATCATTCCCGGCGCTCATCCAATAAGTATTTGAAGATAATGGTTTTCCCGAAGCATCTTTCAGGTGCAGTATTACAAAGCTCAGGCCATCAGATTTCTGAAGGATTCCGGCAATGGACAAAACTTCCCTGACATTTACACTATCAATATCAAGTTTACCAGTTTTTTTATACAGTGAGCTGCCTTCCGGGGTTAGGACTTCCACTTCGTAGCCGAGCTGTCTTTGATCGTGATAAGTTCGGTTAACCACGGCCACCGATGAATCATCGAGGTTGAGTTGTATATGAAGCGGCTCACAGGCCCGCTGCATAAAATAGTAGCCCGCATTGGGCTCAAGGTACCAATCATATACCTGCCAGACCACACTCGGAAATGCGGCATTCAATTTCCAAAGCATCACACCGCCGGTTTGAGCGAGTTTGTGGCCCACAGCTTCAAAGATTCCGCGGTATCCATTGGCATTCACCATTTGCATTTTGAGTGAAAAATCTTTGAGCCCCGATGGAGTTCCATAACTCCTGACCATGGCCTTATAATAAATATCATATTTGCCATTTCCGGAACAGGCATCATGATAGCCCCAGGTGTTGTTGAGTGGATAAGGAAGACTGCTATCCGGAACCAGGTTGGGAATAATTTTTACCAGCGTATTATATGGAGGCTGCGAAGGAATTCCAGTCTCGTCCTTGAATACCCAGTCTCTTCCCCTATCTACCAACCTGTAATATTGCGCCGCATCCTGCCAGGAATATGGACCGCCGCTGTAAACGCCTGCCGGCTGGTCATCGGGCCAACTACCTTTCCACTCTTTCGACTGACGGGCAAAGCCCGAAGAACTCGGAATGAACGGCCTGGAGCCATCCAGACTGGCAACATTATCACGCATGGCATTATACAATTCCTGTCGTGCATGACCTTCATTGCCACCGGTCCAAACCAGCAGACTCGGATGATTGCGGATTCGATAGATGGTGCTGATAATATTGCGCACAAAAATATCTCCTTCCAGGGGCCATGCGGGTGTTCCCTTGAATTCTCCATGCGTGTCGCCGGTGATCCAGAAATCCTGCCAAACCATCAGGCCATAGCGGTCTGCGAGTTCGTAAAAATCATCTGTCTCGCCAATTCCCCCGCCCCAGATGCGCACCAGATTTACATTGGCGTTTCGGCAGAGATGAAGTTCATAATCGTATCTCACACTGTCGCGGTTCAGCATCATGTCGGGAACCCAGGCGCCTCCCACCAGGTGCACTCTCCTTCCATTAACATAAAAATCCCGTCGCACCCATCCATTCAATGTAGTGGTGGCGGAACCGACTGTTCTGATGCCAAATACAAAACTTGTATCGTCTGATATGCCGCCAGCATCCAGGTATTGAAGTCTGATCCGGTAAAGATTCGGCTTGCCGTACCCGTTAGGCCACCAGAGCCGCGGCCGATGTATCGTTAGTTCCTTTGCTTCCGCCGCACTCAGGCTGATTTCTTTTGCCTCTCCCGCAGCCAGGTTCGCAGGCCGGCCGAATTCAACCGGGTTCCCGACAAAATTTTCGGGACTGATACTGATCTTCAGCCTGCCGTTTTGTGGCTGGTCACTATTATTGAATAAGGAAAAACGGAGAGATATTTTTGCAATGGCTGTATCCGGAAGAGCCGGCAATTCGGTGACCAGATGCGCCCTGCCGATCACAACTTTCCCGCTCGTTCTCAAATAAACCGGTTGCCAGATTCCCATATTTCTGTCCCGAACCTCAGGTATCCAGTCCCATCCTATGGAGCTCAGCATCGTGACATTCTTACCGATATCTCCCGTGGGTCCACCGTTCTGGTAGAAATCACCTAATGCTTTTAATTGCGGGTGAGAAGGCAGCCCGGGATAGTCAAGAGGAAAGATCTTTACCGCCAAAACATTCTCACCGCCCGGCCTTATCGCTTCACTAACGTTCAGGCTATATTCTGCAAACATGCCGGCCATTTGGGAGGAATCCGCAAATCGCTTACCATTCAACCATACTTCGGCCCTGTAATTGATGCCCTTAAAAATCAGCTGAAAATTCTTGTTCCTGTCTGATGCGGGCACGGAGAAGACGGTCCTGTACCAATAGGGTTTTTTCCAGGGATTGGGATCATTGGGCAGGAAGCTATATTGCTCCAGATTCCATTGATGGTTGAAAGAGTCCGAAGCATCGGGGATAAGCATATTATTCATGCCGATATATGGGTCGGCATATATTTTATTCTGCACCAGGCCTGTCAACACAGTGCAGGGTACTGTTACGGGGAACCAATATGCAGTTGAAACATAGTTCTCGCTGGAAATCATGTCACCGGCGGAGACGATCACGGCGGAGGACTGCATTTCAAATTGGGTCAACTTCACCTGTTTTACCGAAACCGACTGGGCTGAGGAATGCGCAGTAAGCAGGATGAGGGCTGCATTTGCGAGGATCAGACTCCGAATAAACTTGTTCATGAGATATGAGTATTAGTTGTGGTTGCAATCCTGATCGAAAATAAAGGAACCGGTTCAAATAATCATTGAACCAGGTTTCAAAAAAACGTATCGAATCAATTTTTTCGGGCTATGACCGGGCTTATCGGGCTGGTTCGGCGCAAATCTATTCCGCAATCATCCAAACTTTCAGAATTTACCACATCATTACAATATGATCCATGTAAAAAACCCGAAAAACATGACTGTAATTATTAACTTCACTACATCAGTATTTTTTTCATTTTCACAAATGCATTTTGTCTGAATGAAGAAATACAGCTCAATATTCCTGGCGCTGCTGTTTGCCTTCACTCAACCTGGGGCCCAAAATACTGTTGGCATTCCGGATATCATCAATTACACAAAGGATAAGTACAATGTGGGCACGCAAAACAGGAGTATCGCACAGAACAGAAACGGTGTCTTGTATTTTGCAAATTATGAAGGGCTGCTGAGTTTCTACGGAACTTACCGGAAAACTTATCCACTCCCTAATAAGAATATAGTCAGAACCATTGCCATTGGTGGACTCTACGGGAAAAATTCCAGATCTCCACCGACATCAATCTTTTTGATTTCCTGCTGGAGATTCCCTCCTGAAGGTAAACGACAGGCGACCAGGATTTTTGTCAGAGTCCAAAATGATTATCAAAGCAATTAATTAAATTGTATTTCATTCAAATATTTCGAATCATGAAATTGAAGCCATCCATTTGTATGTTTATTGCCCTGTTTTTGGGGCTTGCCGGTTTTGGTCAGAATGTAATGCATGAGGAACATCCTTCTTTAGCCATTGGGGCGGCAGCGCCGGATTTCAGCTTAACCGGCGTGGATGGTAACACATATAGTCTCGCCTCTTTCAAAAATTCAAATATCCTGGTGGTGGTATTCACCTGCAATCACTGTCCCACGGCCCAGGCTTATGAAGACAGGCTAATAAGGATCACGAGTGATTATGCGCCCAAGGGTGTGGCGGTAGTAGCCATCATGCCGAATGATCCCCTGTCGATCCGCCTGGATGAATTGGGTTATACCGACCTGAGTGATTCCTATGAAGAGATGAAGATCAGGGCACGGGAAAAGCATTTCAATTTCCCTTATTTATATGATGGCGAAACTGAAGCTGTATCGAGGAAGTACGGCCCTGTGGCCACGCCGCATGTATTCATTTTCGACAAGGATAGAAAGTTGCGCTATAGCGGTCGTATTGACGATGTTGAAAAGCCAACCAGGACGCCTCGCCACAATGATACGAGGGATGCCATTGAATCGCTGCTTTCAGGCAAAACTGTAGCGGTGCAAACTACCAAGGTCTTTGGCTGTTCCATTAAGTGGGCCGAAAAGAGTGAATGGATCGAGAGAGCGAAGCAGGAATGGGCGAAAGAGCCGGTTGAATTAGACACGATCAATGAATCGGGGCTGAAGGATCTGTTGAAGAATAATTCAGATAAGTTGCGGCTCATCAATGTATGGGCAACCTGGTGCGGGCCCTGCGTGACCGAATTTTCGGAATTCATTACTATGAACAGGATGTATAGGCGAAGGGACTTTGAATTCATCAGTATCAGTGCCGATGATCCCTCTAAGAATGACAAGGCCTTGAAATTTTTGAAGCAGCAGCAGGCTTCGGTGAAAAATTATATGTTCAGTACGGATGACAAGTACAGGCTCATAGACGCGATTC
>CALFNL010000068.1 GCA_937902875.1 uncultured Bacteroidota bacterium
TCATCAAAAAAGAATTCATGAGGAGTCCGTATCATGATCCCCGACCGATCGCCTGTGTTGTTTTCGCAGCCACAGGCACCCCGATGTTCCATATTCTCCAGAACGGTCAAAGCGTCGGATATGATTTGGTGTGACTTGTTCCCTTTGATATTTACTACAAAGCCGATTCCGCACGCATCGCGCTCAAATTCAGGAGAATATAATCCATTACTCACCATATTCCAGTAGGTTATTAAAGAATATCAAAAAATAAGGCAAAAAACTATATAATATTCAAATATAATGGCAAGCAATGCTATAAAAATACAAAATAAAACGATCATTTCAGGCGACTCATCAAAAAATTTCGCACATGGCTGTGGATATTGCTAAATCAGATATCCAAACATCTTATCATCCTTATTTATTTCTGAAAAGTCGATATTCCGGCTTTTCATATTGGTCATCAGGATGTCATAATCGGATCTGTTTTGGAGTTCGATGCCCACCAGGGCAGGCCCTGTTTCCTTATTTGTCTTTTGCATGTATTCAAACCTGGTTATATCGTCTGTAGGACCCAGCACATAGTTCACAAATTCCTTCAATGCTCCGGGCCTTTGGGCGAAACGAACCATGAAATAATGTTTCAGGCCTTCGTATTGGAGGGATCTTTCCTTTATTTCCGGCATACGATCAATATCATTATTGCTGCCACTGACTATGCAGACTATGGTCTTGTCTTTGATTTTTCCGGCATAGGAATCCAGGGCTGCTATAGACAATGCCCCCGCGGGTTCCACCACAACTGCATCTTCGTTATACAATTTCAAAATCGTGGAGCACACCTTGCCTTCGGGCACCAATAACATATCATCCAGCACTTCCCTGCAAATTGCAAAAGTGAGGTCCCCCACCTTTTTTACCGAAGCCCCATCCACGAATCGATCAATATCTTCCAGCACAACCGGATGGCCCATATCCAGGGCGCGTTTCATGGAAGGAGCTCCTTCGGGCTCAACTCCGATGATCTTTGTTTGCGGGCTAAAGGTCTTAAAATAGGAACCGATGCCGGAAGCCAGGCCCCCGCCACCGACAGGAACAAATACAAAATCCACATTGGACTGGTCTTCCAGTATCTCAATCCCAACGGTGCCCTGACCTTCAATGATCCGGTAATCATCAAAAGGAGGAATGAATATCATTCCATTCTCCTCCGTGAATTGTTTGGCGGCAACCGCGCAATCATCAAAATTATCTCCTACCAGCCTGATCTCGATATTTTCTTCGCCAAACATTTTTGTTTGATTCACTTTTTGCCTTGGCGTTATGATGGGCATGAACACCACACCCTTAATATTGAGTTTCCTGCAGGAGTAGGCGAAGCCCTGGGCATGGTTACCCGCACTGGCGCAAACCACTCCCTGCTTCAATTTCTCAGCAGGCAGGCAACTGATCATATTGTAGGCCCCCCTCAATTTGTAGGAGCGCACCACCTGGAGGTCTTCTCTTTTCAGGTACACATCGCAGTGATATTTTCGTGACAGGCTGTGATTATAAGTAAGAGGAGTGCGATGCACTACATTCTTCAACCGATCCGCGGCTTTATTAAAATCCAGTATGGGCCTTGTTTGAATTGTTTTCATTGTTCATGGTTGGGCTCACGGGAACCGTGAGTAATTATCCAACTGCTTCTTTTTTGGTGATTTTGATCCCTTCCTCCGCGGGTTTTTGATTTTCAGGCCTAAGACTTCTCACGGTTTTGCCTGCCTGCCACATTTCGCTGTCGCGCAATTCCTTCAATTCCAATTCCAGTTTTTCGCGGTAGTCGGGCTGGCTATTCGATGCTATTGACCTGGCAGATTCCTTTCCGCTGGCAACGCTTTGGTAAAGTTCATTGAATACGGGAGCGGTGGCGTCGCGGAATCGCTTCCACCAGTCAAGGGCTCCGCGTTGAGCAGTAGTAGAGCAGTTCGCGTACATCCAATCCATTCCATTTTCGGCTACTAGCGGCATCAATGACTGCGTCAATTCTTCCACCGTTTCATTGAATGCTTCAGAAGGTGAGTGGCCATTCTTACGCAATACTTCATATTGTGCAGCGAATATTCCCTGTATGGCGCCCATCAGGGTGCCACGTTCGCCTGTGAGATCAGAAAATACTTCTTTTCTGAAATCAGTTTCAAAAAGATATCCGCTTCCTACGGCGATGCCCAGGGCTATCACTCTTTCTTTCGCTTTTCCGGTAGCATCCTGAAAGATTGCATAGCTGGAATTCAGACCGCGCCCCTGCAAAAACATCCTGCGAAGGGAAGTTCCCGAACCCTTGGGAGCTACCAGGAATATATCCACGTCTTTGGGAGGAATGATACCGGTCTGTTCGTTGAATGTTATGCCGAAGCCATGAGAAAAATACAGGGCCTTGCCGGGAGTGAGGTGTTTCTTAACAGTGGGCCACAATTCAATCTGGACAGCATCACTCAGCAGGTAGCAGATGATCGTGGCGCGCTGCAATGCTTCTTCAATTGCAAATAAAGTAACACCGGGCACAAAACCATCTTTAACGG
>CALFNL010000069.1 GCA_937902875.1 uncultured Bacteroidota bacterium
TCTCCATTCTTGAATTTATTTGTGGTTAGGTAAAGATTGAGGCCCTTAAAAAAAGCGCTGTCTCCCAGGTAATGGCGAAGCATGTTGAGAATGCGACCACCCTTCTGGTAGCTCACCAGGTCGAACACATCTTCCTTATCGCTGTAGTAAAAGCGAACCAGCGATTTCTGGGCGTCGCCGGGGTTACTGAGATACTGCTGCATCTCATTGTAGTTTTCTTCGGCGCCTGCTTCTGCACCGTATTTGTGTTCAAACCAAAGCGTCTGGCTAAAATCTGCGAAAGATTCATTGACTGTTATATTACTCCAGCTTTCGCAGGTTACGTAGTCACCAAACCATTGGTGAAACAATTCATGCGCGATAACGCTTTCCCATTCGTTGCCGTCAACTAATTGTCTGGCATCCTGCTGCGCGCTTTCCTGGTGCAGTGTGGCTGTTGTATTTTCCATTGCACCGCTTACATAATCTCTTCCCACTATCTGGGCATATTTTACCCAGGGATAAGGCACGCCAGTTATCTTCTCGTAAAAGGCTATCATTTCAGGAGTCAATCCGAATATTTTACGGGCCACAGGGCCATATTCTTTTTCAACATAATAGCTCACTTCCTTGCCTTTATAGCTGTCTTTCACAATTGAATAATCGCCAACACCAATAAAGAAGAGATAAGGCGAATGTGGCAGGTTCATATTCCAGTAATCCGTTCTTGTTCCGTCGGCGTTCTTTGTCTGACTCATCAATTTTCCATTGCTGAGTGTAACATATTTGGCTGGTACTGTGAGAAAGAATTCGTCAGTGGTTTTTTGGTTGGGTTTGTCAATGGTGGGAATCCATACCGAAGTACCCTCGGTTTCACCCTGCGTCCATATCTGGGTGGGTTTGTTTTTTTCTGCGCCCGTTGGGTTAATAAAATATAGCCCTTTTGCATCATTGATCGCGTCGCTTCCCTTTACTTTCACTTCGTTGGGTTTAGCCGTATAGTCAACATAAACTTTGTATTGCTCACCTCGCTTATAGACCTTGTCCAGTCTGATCTTCAGCACCCATCCGTCGTAATCGTATTTGAGAGGAACTGTAACCGTTCCTTTCACCAGGGCCACTCTGTGAATATCCATTCCCTTGGCATCCAATTGAAGGGAATCCGTTGCATAGAAATGGGGCTTCAAAGTGATCCACACTTTGCCATTCAATTGCGATTTGGAATAGTCAAACCTGGCGTCCAGTTTCGTATGTACGAGATCGTTGATCTTCGTAGGAGTTTCCCGGTAAATCTTTTGCCAGGATGTGTCCTCTGCGGGGGCACTACCAGATCCCTGGGCATGCACCAGAACAAAACAGGCCGCTAAAATAAATGTTGCAAATGTTTTCTTCATATCATGATTTTGAGGCGTAAAAATAAGGAGAGCTTATAAGGCTATCACAATTTTTTTGGATAAGTGGTAGGTATTTATGCAATTCCAGTAGTTTTGTTACAAGGTATTGCCTGTAAAATACGTTTCTACCAGAAAACAACGTTTGATGCGAAAGCTGGTATTTATTTTCCTTTTTAGTCTGCTGGCCCGGGATGTGTTCAGCCAGCAATTGCATTTCATTTATATCCAAACAGATAGCCACCGCCCCTTCTATGCCCGCATGGGAACCAAACTGATCAGTTCTTCCGATGCAGGTTATCTCATAATCCCGCGTCTCATTGACAGTTCTTACGAATTGATCCTGGGTTTTCCCAAAAACTCGGGGCCTGAATGGGTATTCAAATGCAGCATCAGGGGTAAGGATATTGGATTTGATTTTAAAGACATGGGGGAAAAAGGATGGGCATTATTCAACCTGCAGACCCTGGAAAT
>CALFNL010000070.1 GCA_937902875.1 uncultured Bacteroidota bacterium
CACACTATTCCTACCTGGGACTGGACCCTCACGGCCTCAAAGATAGTTATGCCGATTATTGGGAACAGAACAGAAATCATACACTCATCAACAGAGCCTATTGCATTGCCAATCCAAAAAAATATAAGGGTTACGGAGAAGATTGCTGGGGCCTCACAGCGAGTGATAACCCGAGAGGCTATGCTGCACATTCTCCAACGGAAGACCTTGGCGTGATCACTCCAACGGCGGCTTTGTCTGCTTTTCCCTATACACCCGAATATTCTATGCAGGCCCTGAAGCATTTCTATTATGATCTTGGAAATAAGATATGGGGATCATACGGATTTGCAGACGCATTCAGTGAAACGGATAACTGGGTTGCGAAGTCCTACCTTGCCATTGATGAAGGTCCCATCGTAGTGATGATTGAAAATTACCGGACCGGACTATTGTGGAAATTATTCATGAGTTGCCCCGAAATTCACAATGGACTCAGGAAATTGGGATTTGAAAGTCCCTATCTCAAATAATATAAAAATATTTTCACACGTGCTACAACAAGAAAAAATAATTTTGCGATTCGGCTTCCTGCTGCTCCTGGTTGGCTCCTTGTTTCAACTCCGGGCGCAGGAACAGCCAGCCGCTTTTTGGGATGAGATACAATCATTCAGGCACCAGGATAGCATCAATCCTCCACCCAAACATGCCATTCTGTTTGTAGGGAGTTCATCTTTTAGAATGTGGAAGGACGTTCCTTCCTATTTTCCGGGTTATACAATTATCAACAGGGGATTCGGCGGATCCTCAATTCCGGATCTCATACACTATGCAGATGATATTATTTTCCCCTATGAACCAAGGCAGGTAGTCATCTATTGCGGCGACAATGACCTGGCGGCATCAGACAGTGTTAGTGCTGAAATAGTTTACAGGCGCTTTAGCCAATTGTTTCAGTTGATCCGCCAAAAAATGCCAGGAGTCAATATTTTATTCGTTTCAATAAAACCCAGTCCCAGCAGAGATGCTCTCAGGCCAAAGATGGCCGGGGCCAACCTGATGATCAGGAGATTTCTTGAAAGACAGCCCAAAGCCGGATTCGTGGATGTTTATTCCCGCATGCTGGATGCTACAGGTAGACCCATGGAAAATTTATTTATAGAAGACCGGTTGCACATGAACGCTAAAGGCTATGCCATTTGGCAAAAAGCCATCGCACCATATTTGCTCAAAAACTAAAACCCAAGAACATGAAATCATTTCGCAACTTATTTCTGTTGCTTTTTCTCCTGGCAGGGACAGTAACCCTCGCCCAGGTGAAACCATCCCCGGCGCCGACTGAGCTGCGCATGAATCAATTCGTCCAGGGCCTCATGCAAAAGATGACTCTTGATGAAAAAATTGGACAACTGAATCTTGTTACACCAGGTGGAGGCGTGGCTACCGGTGCGGTAGTGAGCCAGGGAGTTGAAGAAAAAATCCGCAAGGGTCAGGTGGGTGGATTATTTGGCATAACAGGACCCGACAAGGTTCGCAGCGTTCAGGAAATTGCGGTTAAAGAATCCAGGTTGCATATTCCACTTCTTTTTGGATTGGATGTAATTCACGGGCACAAGACGGTTTTTCCCATTCCGTTGGGCCTGTCCTGTTCCTGGGATATGCCATTGATTGAAAAGAGTGCTCGTATCGCTGCTACCGAAGCCACGGCCGATGGACTTTGCTGGGCGTTTTCACCCATGGTTGACATAGCAAGAGACCCACGCTGGGGGCGAATTGCGGAAGGATCGGGAGAAGATGCATACCTGGGATCGCAAATTGCCAAAGCAATGGTTAAGGGATACCAGGGAGAGGGGCTCGCCAAAAACAACACACTCATGGCTTGTGTGAAACATTTTGCATTGTATGGAGCCGCTGAGGCAGGCAGGGATTATAATACAGTTGACATGAGTCGCATAGGCATGTATCAAAACTATCTTCCTCCTTACAAGGCCGCCGTTGATGCAGCAGTGGGCAGTGTAATGAGTTCTTTCAACGAAATTGACGGCATTCCTGCAACAGGAAATAAATGGCTTTTGACCGATTTGCTCAGGAAACAATGGGGATTTAAAGGGCTGGTTGTTTCAGACTATACTTCCGTGAATGAAATGTCGGCGCACGGCATGGGCGATTTGCAAACTGTTTCCGCACTGGCATTGAATGCGGGTCTGAACATGGATATGGTTGGTGAAGGATTCCTCACCACACTGAAAAAATCCCTGAAGGAACATAAGGTCACCCAGCAGCAAATAGACGAAGCCTGCAAAAGGGTGCTCGAAGCGAAGTACAAACTTGGTTTATTTGACGATCCCTATCGCTATTGCAATGTGCAGAGGGCGAATGAAATTCTGAGCAGTGAAAACCGCAAGGCGGCAAGGGAAATCGCGGCCCATAGTTTTGTATTGCTCAAAAACGCGAAGCAGGTATTGCCACTCAAGAAATCAGGAACGATTGCCCTTGTGGGACCGCTGGCAGACAGCAAGCGTAATATGCTGGGCACATGGAGTGTTGCAGGTGACTGGCAGCAATCCATTCCGGTTATAGAAGGGATGAAAAATGTAGCAGGCAATAATGTAAATATTATTTTTGCCAAGGGCGCTAATATTTCAGACGATTCCCTGCTGGTGAAACGCACAAATGTGTTCGGTCCGGAAATAGAGGTAGATAAACGCTCACCAGAAGAAATGATTCAGGAAGCCGTTGAAGCGGCCACAAAGGCTGACCTGGTTGTAGCCGTAGTAGGAGAAGCCGCAGACATGACCGGAGAAGCTTCCAGCCGTTCCGATATCAGCCTCCCGAAGAGCCAGGAAAATTTGTTGAAGGCGTTGGCAAAAACCGGAAAACCTCTTGTGATAGTGCTGTTCAATGGAAGGCCTCTAACCTTGAACTGGGAAAATAAATACGCCGATGCCATTCTGGATGTTTGGTTTGGAGGAATTGAAACCGGGAATGCTGTGGCCGACGTATTGTTTGGAGATTATAATCCTTCAGGAAAGATTACCGCGAGTTTTCCTGTCAATACTGGTCAGATACCAATTTACTATAATCACAAGAACACAGGAAGGCCATACAATGGAGAAGAATTCGCCAAATTCAAATCGAATTACCTGGATGTGTCAAATGATCCACTCTATCCATTTGGCTATGGCCTCAGTTACACCAGCTTTCAGTATGGCGAACTTTCTCTAAGTAAAACGAAAATCAGGCCCAATGAAAAGCTCAGGGTAAAACTTAAGATAAGTAATGAAGGGAATTTTGATGGGGAAGAGACCGTTCAATTGTATATCCGCGACATGGTTGCAACCGTTACCCGGCCGGTGAAGGAATTGAAAGGATTCCAGAAGGTTTTTCTGAAGAAAGGGGAGAGCAGGGAGCTGGAATTCTCAATTGGTGTGGAAGACCTGAAATTCTGGAACAGCAACCTGAAATGGGTATATGAGCCGGGTGCTTTCCAGGTTTTTGTGGGTACCAATTCAAGAGATGTAAAAGAAGCATCCTTTGAATTGCTGCCCTGAGCAGGCTACCATGAGGGCTTGAGGAAAACACCAATCTTAGCTGGTATTTTCCTATATCACAGGCGCTTTCTGCCTGAGTTTGAATAGTAACCGGAAAGTGGTATTGACCGGAACCAGATTTTTTTGTGTCTTTACTATGGGAAAGTAATTGGTAATTTTCTTTCCTGCCAACCTTTGGCTATTAAGAGTTTTCTCATGTTATAAGCCCTGTCGCTCCTGCCTGACAGGGCTTTTTTTGACCTTATCCAAAAATATTAGTATTTTATTTGCTAAATTTATTAGTGTTAATAAAATTATACTTATCTTTAGCTGCACGATTTAATTTTGAATGCTAAAACCGTTTTGTTATGTCAAGCAACGAAAAACTGAAAGCGCTGAAGTTAACTATGGATAAGATAGATAAGGACTTTGGCAAGGGTAGTGTAATGATGATGAATGAAAAGGGCGAACAGCAGATGGAGGTCATTTCAACAGGCTCCATAGGATTGGATACAGCGCTTGGGATTGGAGGTGTTCCCAAGGGCAGGATCGTTGAGGTATACGGACCGGAATCTACTGGTAAGACAACCATCGCGATTCATATAATCGCGGAAGCGCAGAAAAAAGGCGGTATCTGTGCCATCATTGATGCCGAGCATGCCTTTGACAGCAACTATGCGCAGAGGTTGGGAGTGGATGTAGACAATCTCCTGATTTCACAACCGGATTATGGGGAGCAGGCACTTGAGATAGCCGACCGGTTGATTTTATCAGGCGCATTGGATGTTGTGGTAATTGACTCCGTGGCTGCCCTGGTACCTAAAGCGGAGTTGGAAGGTGAGATGGGCGATAGTAAAATGGGATTGCAGGCGAGGCTTATGTCGCAGGCGCTGCGCAAACTCACCGCAACCATCAGCAAGACTAATACCATTTGTATTTTTATTAACCAGTTACGCGAAAAGATCGGCGTAATGTTTGGCAATCCTGAAACCACTACCGGTGGTAATGCCTTAAAGTTTTACGCGTCCGTTAGGCTGGATATTCGCCGTATGGCCCAGATCAAAGATGGAGATGAATCTATAGGTAACCGTGTGAAGGTAAAAGTGGTGAAAAACAAGGTGGCTCCGCCTTTCCGCTCCGCAGAATTTGATATCATTTTCGGTGAAGGGATTTCCAAAACCGGGGAGATTATTGATATGGGTGTTGAAATGGGCATCGTGCAAAAAAGCGGGAGCTGGTACAGTTATAACAGCGATAAACTGGGGCAGGGCAGGGATGCAGTTAAGCAATTGCTGGTTGACAATCCTGAACTGGCCAATGAAATTGAGGCCAAGATCCGCGAAAAGATCAAGGAAATGCAAACACAGGCAGTCTAGCCATTGCCTGCCATTCCAGGCCAATTTCGCCGGGGAATTGATTACTCTCAGGAACTCAATCAGGGAAGTATCATATAGCCGTTGAAGAAAATCTTTAGCGGCTTTTTTATTGCATTTACCTTTATTAGCTTTCCATATTAATACATCAAAAAAAGAGGAGCAGATCACTACATTCAAACCGGGGCCTGCTCCGGAAAAAAAGATTTCATGAAAAAAACACAGAAAGTGGCTGCCAGAAAAAGAATTGCAATGGTAGCTCATGATCATAGAAAACACGACCTGTTGGAGTGGGCAGAATTTAATAAAACGGTACTAGCCCGTCATGAACTGATCGCAACCGGCACCACGGGTAAATTATTGGAAGAAAGACTGGACCGCCCGGTTAAGAAAATGCTAAGTGGTCCCCTGGGGGGAGATCAGCAGGTGGGAGCCATGATAGCCGAGGGCCTAATAGACGTATTGATATTCTTCTGGGATCCCATGGAGGCGCAGCCGCATGATCCGGATGTGAAGGCCCTGCTCAGGCTGGCTGTAGCATGGAATATTCCTACCGCCAGTAACAGGGCCACTTCCGATTTCCTAATGACTTCCCCGCTCATGCACGAGGAATATGAATCCGCTGTGCCTGATTTCAGTGACTACCTGAAAAGAAGAGTGGATCAATGAAATGAATGGCAAACGGTCATGGATAAGCGCATTCTATTGAGACCCTGGCGCAGGAATGACCTGCGTATTTTGACCCAACTGGCCAACAATTTCAATATTTGGGTCAACCTGAGAGATCGAATGCCGCATCCTTATAATACCCGCCACGCCGAGGCATTCATCGCTTATTGCGAAAAGCAAAAACCCATTCATGTTTTTGCAATAGAGTGTGAAGATGAAGTAGTCGGAAGTATCGGCCTGGAACTGAAAGATGATGTGTATAGAATAAGCGCCGAAATTGGATATTGGATCGGTGAACCCTATTGGGGAAAGGGAATAGCTACCGAAGCCGTGAGACAAATTACTGATTATTGTTTCCGGGAATTCCCCCTTATTATCCGCCTCTATGCCGAAGTGTTTGAGAACAACAAGGCATCCATGAAGGTCCTTGAAAAAAATGGTTTCCACATGGAAGGCATACGCCAGAAAGCCCTGATCAAAAACAAAATTATCCTGAACGACTGGGTGTGGGTAAAATTCAGGGAAGATTAGATGTTAGCGTTTCAAAAATTATAAACTATAGAATGGTGATACATCAAAAAGAAACTAATTGCAATATGAAAAAATTAGCAGGAGCCATCATCATTTCCATTTTTTCAGGATTGGCCATCCAGGCACAGGATAGCTTAATAGAGGACCTTATTCCGGCTGCAAGACTGATTGATCTGAGCTTCACGGATTCTGAAAGAACCATGATGTATCACGATATAAGAAACAAGCTGAACCAATACCGGAAGATGCATGAATTGAAGCTGGACAACTCGGTGCCCATGAGTCTTTGGCAGAGCCCGATCCTGCCCGGTATGAAATTCAATAGTAAACAGGACCCCATTTTGTGGAATATCCCTTCCGATATTTCTCTTCCGAAGAACAGGAATGAGCTGGCCTTTTATTCTCTCCTTCAATTGGCTTCTCTTATCAAACATAAAAAGATCAGTTCGGTTGAACTCACACAATTTTTCATAGATCGACTCAGGAAATATGGTGACACGCTGCAGTGCGTAATCTCCATCACGGAAAATATTGCCATGGAACAGGCCAGGCTGGCTGATGCGGAAATCAGGCAGGGTAAATACAGGGGCCCACTCCATGGTATCCCATACGGGCTCAAAGACCTTTTTGCCGTTAAGGGTACCAAGACCACATGGGGTGCGGCGCCTTATAAAGACCAGGAAATTGAGGAAGACGCATTTGTATATACCCAATTAAAAAAAGCGGGCGCTATTTTGATCGCGAAGTTTACATTGGGTGCACTGGCAATGGGCGATTATTGGTACGGGGGCAGAACTAAAAACCCCTGGAATATGAAATATGGCTCCAGTGGTTCATCGGCAGGATCCACTGCGGCAACGGTGGCTGGGCTGGTTCCCTTCGCCATCGGAACTGAGACCTACGGTTCCATTATTTCGCCTAGCCATACATGTGGTGCAACGGGCCTGAGGCCCAGTTTTGGCTCCGTGAGTCGCACGGGTGCAATGACCCTGAGCTGGAGCCTCGACAAGATAGGGCCAATCTGCCGCAGCGCCGAAGATGCCGCCGTGGTTTTTTCGGCTATTCATGGAACGGATCACAAAGACGGGGCCGCCGTGAATATGCCATTTAACTACACGGGGAAATTCGATCCTGCAAAAATAAGGATCGCGTACGCCGGCAATTATTTTTCAAAACTCGACTCCACCTCAAATGATTGGAAGGTATTGGAAGCATTTAAAAAAATGGGTTTAAAATTGTCGGTAATTGATTTCCCTGATTCTTCCATTTACGCTTTTGACATGATTGCGATTGTTATTGGATCTGAATCGGCGGCGGCTTTCGACGAAATGACGCGACTGAATATTGATGACCAGTTGACCATGCAAACAGCGAATGACTGGCCAAATTATTTCCGGAGCGCGAGATTCATTCCCGCCGTTGAATATGTGAATGCCAATCGCCACCGCTATATTCTCATGCAAAAAATGAATGAGATTGTCAGAAATTTTGATGTGATCATTTGTCCCACCTGGAGCGGTGAACAGGTAGCAATAACCAATCTCACCGGGCACCCGGCACTTTGCATGCCTACCGGTCTGGATGGCAAAGGACTTCCCACCAGTATTACTTTCATCGGGAAATTATATAGCGAAGCCATTTTATTGGCAGTGGGGAAGGCTTTCCAGGATCACACAGATTTCGAGAATGTTCATCCGCCCTACTTTCAGAGATAGGAATTTTCATTTCTCTTTTTCGTGTGGGCGAATCTTGTTAATTTCATTTTCTTATCCATTCATTCAACCAATCTATCAAAATGAGAAAATGGGTTCTGTTTTCGGCCGCGTTGATTTTTTTTCCAGCCTTTTTATTTGCACAGTCAAAAACCTTGTGTGGGTTTAGCGAAGCTGACGCGAAAAAGGAATCAACGTTGGAGGAGAAATTCGATGGCTATTTGTCTGCACAAAATATCCAGCAGTATATAAAAGATTTATCGGCCAGGCCACATCATGTTGGTTCCCCGGGCGGAAAGGCAGTCGCCGATTACATTTACAGTAAATTCAAGACCTGGGGTTTTGACGTGCAGGTAGAAAGTTTTTATGTACTTTTTCCAACGCCTAAGCAGCGGGTTCTGGAGATGACCGCCCCCGTAAAATACAGGGCTCTTTTGAAGGAAATGCCTTTGAAAGAAGACGGAACATCCGGACAGGTGCAGGAGCAGATTCCAACTTACAATTGCTGGTCACCCGACGGTGATGTTTCCGGAGAGCTGGTATTTGTAAATTATGGCGTTCCGGATGACTATGAAACGCTTAGAAGAATGGGGATCGATGTGAAGGGAAAGATTGTTTTGGCTAAATATGGTCATTCCTGGAGAGGGATCAAGCCCAAAGTGGCTCAGGAACATGGAGCCATTGCCTGCATCATCTATTCCGATCCCAGGGAAGACGGATATTTTCAGGGTGACACTTATCCCCATGGACCCTTCAGGAATGAATACGGGGTTCAGCGGGGATCTGTAATGGATATGCCAATTTATCCCGGCGACCCACTAACTCCCGGTATAGGATCAACGAAGGATGCCAAACGCTTGGACCGAAAAGACGCGGGCAATCTGCTGAAGATCCCGGTTCTTCCCATAAGTTATCATGATGCGGAGCCTTTGCTCCGGGCGCTCGAAGGCCCCGTTGCCCCGCCGGAATGGAGAGGAGCGCTGCCCTTCACCTATCATATAGGCCCAGGCAAAACCACGGTGCATCTGAAGCTGGAGTTCGACTGGCAGATAAGGGAATTGAGGGATATCATCGCAAAAATGCCAGGAAGTGATTATCCTGACGAATGGGTGATCCGTGGAAATCATCACGATGCCTGGGTTAACGGAGCATCTGATCCGCTGAGTGGCCAGTCTGCCATGCTGGAAGAAGCCAGGGCCGTTGGTGAACTGGTGAAGACCGGATGGAAGCCCAGGCGCACCCTTGTCTATTGCGCCTGGGACGGCGAGGAACCCGCATTGATGGGGTCCACGGAATGGGTGGAATATCATGCACAGGAACTGCAGGAGAAAGCCGTAGCATATATTAATTCTGACGGAAATGGAAGAGGCTTTTTTTCGGCAGAAGGTTCGCACGCTCTCGAGCCTTTTATAAATGAAGTGGCCAGGGATGTTATTGACCCCGAAACCGGGATCAGTGTTCTGGAAAGGCTCAGGGCCAAAGAACTTGTTTCGCCAGGAATGAGTGTTAAAGCAAGGAAAGAATTACTCGAAAAGAAGAATCTTCCCATAGGGGCACTGGGTTCAGGATCCGATTATTCCCCATTCATTCAGCATATTGGCATTCCTTCTCTCAATCTGGGATTTGGAGGTGAAGATGATGGAGGCGACTATCATTCCATCTATGATTCTTACGACAACTTCGCGAGGTTCAAAGACCCGAAATTTGAATATGGGGTAGCCCTTTCGAAGACCGCGGGAAGGGCAACCCTTCGGCTTGCCAATGCCGATATACTGCCATTCGATTTTAAATCCCTATATCAAACGATCAAAAAATACAGCGAGGAATTGATTACCATTTCTGACCAAATGCGGGAAAACACGGCACTGGAAAACCAACTCATATCAGAAGGGAAATACAAGTATGCTACCGACCCCACGAAAATTATTCTTCCGCCTCCAACGCGGCAGGAAGTGCCCTTCCTGAATTTTTCAAATCTGCAAAATTCCCTTACAATTTTGGAAAAGACCAGCGGCAGCCTTTCTGATGCATTGAGCAAAGCGAAAAGTTCTGGTTCTGATGTGGAAGAGATTAACAGGATGCTTTACCGCGCGGAACAAAAATTATTGTCTGAAAACGGTCTGCCGCTCAGACCCTGGTACAGGCATACCATTTATGCGCCGGGCCTCTATACAGGATATGGCGTAAAAACTTTGCCAGGCATTCGGGAAGCGATTGAGCAACGAAATTGGAAGGAAGCCCAGCAACAAATTGAGATAGCCGCTAATGCAATCAGTAAGTTCACGGCTAACCTGCAGACTCTGGTATTGATAATAAAATGAAAAAGCTGATGTTTGGATGATGAAGTTCTAAGCCTGCAATTTTAC
>CALFNL010000071.1 GCA_937902875.1 uncultured Bacteroidota bacterium
CTTTAGAATTTTCTTTATTAGTAATTGATCGAATGCACTAATGAAGAAGCATGAATCTCCAGTTAGATTTATTCCTTGCTTATTTTTAATATTTACATTTTGTAACCACGAAAATGAGTATAGACTTAGACTGTTATGTATATCATTTTTACTGCCGATCCATTTATGTATAGCTCCGGTTAAATAAGGTTGATAATTAAAGGGGATGATTTCACTGTTCTTTGAAAGGTATAGGTATAATCTCATGGAAATTCCTTTGTTATTTTGTTGACAAATGTGAACTCTACTCTAAGAAATTTGTTTTTCAACCACCCCCACGCATCCCATCCCCATCGCATTATAAATTCCGCATCCGCTGTTCAGTATGAGTTCCAGTATATCTTCCGGCGCCTTTATTCGCAAACGAAATTTATCAAACCCGCGAACCCTGGTTTCAGCTTCTGTGCCCGCTTTTATAGTGATCAGCCTGGAACGGGGCGGATGGGAAAAGAAAATAGTTTTCACATTGATCTGATCATGCAGCAACCGGTAATCTTCATCCGTAAGTTCATGAATCGAATCATACTTTTCTATGATGTTTCGCTTCAGCATCGGAATAAAAGCTTCATCTTCCGGCGACAGGTAATCATAATTGCCCTTTGCATTTTTTCTTCCTGCTACCATTGGCGACATAGGTTGCAGCAATGCTTCTGCAATTCCATCATTAGTAATAATCCCGGCGGTATGGTTTGCAGCTTCTACCTGCTGCACTGTGAAGACCGCTTTACTTTTGCCGTCTGCTATCTCTACACGCTGGTTCATGAACAAACCTTTGAGAAAGTTTTCCGCCGCATCTGAAATATGGAAACATACAGTAAGCTGTACGTTTGAACCAAGAATATATAAACGATCACCGCTGATACGAAAGGGAACACGGAGATCAGAAAAAGTGAACAGCTTGAATTTCTTTAGCGTATTTGTTTTGCCATAGCCATACTCATGAAGAAAATCAGCATACTCCTCATCTGCTTGCTGAATGATACCGTAGATAGCAGAAGCAAGTGGGTATTGATAATTAACCGGTACCACGGCGACGTTAGAAGAGATGGATAGTGAAATTTCGAAGCGCATATTTTGTTTTATGTATAAAATATCTTGCTACTTTGTCCAAATAGTTACCCATATGAAAATGACGTTGTCTGAAATGTCAGGCTTTCGTAAATAAGGCATGAAACAATATAAACCTACTAATAAAAAATTTCTCTTCCAAGATCGAAAACTAATAGTAATAATGGCAATGCAGGGCCCGGACCTTGTTTGTCTTAAAATTTTCGGGATAGTTTTTCACATGATCCAACATACCAATGCAGCCCATCTTTGAAATCTCTTTATGGAAACCATTATTGCATGATACGGGTAAATTATTATGCGAACCCAAATAAATTTGTTCGAAGAAAGATGAGGGCCCCTGTGAAGAGTTCAAAGGATCAAATGAATGAGGCTATTGACTAAGCAAACCGCCATTTATAACCTCCGCAGGTTTTTTGCCTGCCAATGCATGCGCCGGACATGGAAGCTTTGCTTACCCCAATGTACAAAGCAGCTTCTTTGACACTGGAAAAGGTCTGGACATATTTTCCGGCAAGCGTATATTGCCTCAGTTTTTTTGACTGGCTCACCGCCATGGAGGCCTTTCCCCAGTTATAGGCTGAAAGATCGATCCTGTCCTTACCATGGCCTTTTTTCCAGAAATATCCCTTGGCGCTTTTATAAACGCCCTTCGTTACCAGGCTGATGGCCCCTGCATTGATACCGGTTGCTTCCTGGGCTTCAGTCAGGGAGGCGAACTGGGCTATTTTTTTACCGCTAAAATCATATTGACTCACCTTGTAGCCATATTTTTCCCTGCGTTTTTTCTTACTGGCCTGCTTATACGCATTTACATCAACCCTGCCTGCTTTCCCAAAACGCCATACAAAACCGCCGGAAGATATTCCGCCGCCGCCTGCTACTTTACCTATGTAACTGGCAAATGTTCCGGTGGCCTTCTGTGCCTTGGCGATGCTTGAGTATGTCTTAATTTTTCTCCCACTTAGCGTGTATTGAGTCACCTGCCTGCTATGAGCTTTTATGATCTTTTTACGTATCTTCTTTTTTTCTTCCTCTTTCAAATCAAAAAAAGGACTCCTGAACCTTTTCCGCTCAATCACCCTCCTCTGCTTTTCAGTGAAAGAGGCCAGTACGAGATTCGACAGACGAATATTGAAATTGTCGCAATTCCGGGTAAGAATAACAGTCTGCCGGTCATTCATATCAAAGCCGCCTTTAAAACAATGATAAACCAATCGCGCTATGGAAAATGAATTGCGCTTTCCGGCAACGACGGTCCGTGACGTTAGCCAGTAAACCTGGTCACCAATAAATTTATTGCGCGCCCTGGTGATAGTTGGCCTGATGATCATTTCAGGTTTATGATAGATCGCCCCATTTCGATATTGAACCTCATGCTCCAATCTTTTCACCCTTCCAAAATTGGAGATCATGTAATAACCGGCCGCGCCCGGGATGTCTTCCCATATTTCTCCTTTGATGTCTTTAAGAGTAAGATCCTGATAAGTATATTTTCGCTCCTGCATGAATAAAAATAATAATTCAGCTTATTTTCTTTGCAAATATTTCCTCTAAAATATGAGCTGGGGCGGAATTTCCAAAGGCCTTAACCCTAAACCTGCTCCCGGCCACTAAACCTCATGATTTCGCCTGATCAGGCTCCCTGCCTGCCCGGCATTATCACACTACTGTCATAAAATTACCTAAACTCAAATAATAAAAGTATTATAATACTTTTATTAGATAATCCTCGTTATCTTTGTATCATGACTAAAACGCTAAATCATTAAATATGGAAACAATGACCGCGAATATCCTCAACGTGACCCTGCTGGAACCGAGACAGAAGCACCCCGCCATCTTCGCACGCTTTGACCTGCTGGCAGTAGGTGAGAGCCTCACCCTGCACAACGATCATGACCCCAAGCCGCTCTATTACCAGTTGCTGGGAGAGCGTGGAAATATATTCACCTGGGAATACCTGGAACAGGGCCCCGAAAGCTGGAAGGTGAGGATCGGTAAGAAAATTACCGGTGAAAATGACGAGACCCTGGGCCAGATTGCGGCTAAGGATTTACGTAAGGCCGAAATTTTTAAGAAATACGGACTCGATTTTTGCTGCGGAGGAAAGAAAACCGTGAAAGAAGCCTGCGCAGAAAAAGGCCTCGACGCCACCAGGGTTGAACAGGAACTGCAGCAGGCCGATAAGAACCCTGCTACCCGGCCATTGCCTTATGGTGACTGGAGCCTGGATTTTCTCGCGGATTATATTGTTAATACCCATCATAGCTATGTGAGGAAGACATTGCCCGAACTCCGGTTATATGCGGCCAAAGTGGCCGGGGTGCATGGCAATCTTCATCCTGAATTAATACCCATCCGTCAACTGGTAGAAGCTATTTACCAGGAACTCGTGGTTCACCTGGATGAGGAAGAAGGACAGGTATTCCCATATATTAAGGAACTGGTGGCAGGTAACAAAAACCAGGATGCCAGCCAGGCTTTCACTGTGCCCGAAAAGCAGGAGCTCCTGCAACTGATGGAGCAGGATCATGAAGACGTGGGTGGTGACATGCACAAGATCAGGGCCCTCAGCAAAGACTACAGCCTCCCCGAAGATGCCTGCGCCAGTTATGAATTGCTGTACAGAATGCTCGCCGAATTTGAAGATGACCTTCATACCCATATTCACCTGGAAAATAATATCCTTTTCCCCAAAACAATTGAATTGGAAAAACAATTAAGAAAATGAACAACCTAATCCCTATAAAACGGCATCAGGCCTTTGTAGCTTTTTCCCGCGACCATCATTTTGGATTGTTGCTTTCCTGGAAAATAAAGCAGGGCCTGCATGCCGTTTCAAATCCCGAGAGGATCACCAACTACCTGCTCTTCTTTTTTGAGGAATCGCTTCGGCAACATTTCAGGGAAGAAGAGCAGTATTTGTTCAGCAAACTTCCTGTTGATGATCCGTTGCGCAGCAGGGCGGAGGCCGAACACAGGAATATTTACCGCCTCGTGCAATCCCTCCGGTTAAGAAAGACAGATAAGGATTTATTGAATGAATTCGCCGATACCCTGGAACAACATATCCGCTTTGAAGAAAGAACCTTCTTCAATCATCTGCAGGAGCATGTGGAAACCGGCGTGTTGGAAGGGATGCCGGCTCACCCGGAACAATCGAATCGTGAAATGGATGATCGCTGGGATGATAAGTTCTGGGAAATAAAAAAATAAGATCATGGATTTACCCAAGCCCAAGAATAAGCAAAAAATGGTTGTGATCATTGGGGCGGGATTTGCCGGCCTCACACTTGCGAGAAGACTCTCATCAAAATATTTCCAGGTGCTGCTACTGGATAAGAATAATTACCACCAGTTTCAACCCCTGCTCTACCAGGTGGCAACCTGCGGCCTGGAACCGAGCAGTATCAGTTTTCCGCTGCGAAAGGCATTCCAAAGAAATCCCAATGTATTCATCCGGATTACCGAAGTGCAAGGCATCGATGCCGGAACCAATACTATCAACACTTCCATCGGCGATATAGCATATGACTACCTTGTGCTGGCGCATGGTGCCGAAACCAATTATTTCATGAAAATGCAATTGCAGCAAAATGCACTTTCCATGAAATCGGTTTCAGAAGCATTGTTATTGCGAAATACCCTCCTTCAAAACTATGAACAGGCACTTACTTCGAAAAGCGCGGAGGAAAAAGCGGCTCTCCTGAATGTGGTGATCGTGGGTGGAGGCCCTACCGGTGTGGAGCTGGCTGGTGCCATAGCCGAAATGAAAATGACGATACTCCCTAAGGAATATACCGAACTCAATTTCCAAACGATGGAAATCTACCTGTTGGAAGCGGCTCCCGGTTTATTGAATGGGATGAGTGAATACGCAGGAATTACTGTGAGAGAATATTTGCAAAATCTCGGTGTGAAGGTTCAATTGAATGCAACGGTTCAGGATTATGACGGACAATCCGTATTATTGAGCAATGGTGAATCCATTCACAGCAGGTGCCTCATTTGGGCGGCCGGCGTGAAAGGCGCGGATATGCAAGGATTACCCGCTTCCTCCGTGGCCTCCAATAACAGAATTTTGGTAGATGAATTTAACCGCGTCAATAACCTGCAGCGGGTTTTTGCAATCGGTGACGTGGCCCTGATGCGGGATGAACAGCTTGTAAAAGGCCATCCGCAGGTGGCGCCTGTCGCGATTCAGCAAGCGAAGCTCCTGGCAAAAAATTTAAAAAGCCTCGAGACCCAAAAACAAATGCTTCCATTTCAATACCGTGACAAGGGCAGTATGGCAACCGTGGGCAGGAACCTGGCAGTAGCCGAAATGGGAGCGATCAAAGTGCGGGGATTTGTTGCCTGGCTGATATGGATGATGGTACACCTTATGTCCATCATCGGTATAAAGAACAGGATATTCATACTCATCAACTGGGTATGGCAATATATCACCTACGATCAATCGCTTCGCCTGATCATTAAACCTTCAAAAAAGAATCATGAAAAAATTATCCTTCATGCAACTAGCGGCCATGGCGCTATTCGCAAGCCTGCTGTGGGCATGTAATTCTGGAAACAAGGCCGAAAATGCCAGCGCTAAAACAGATTCATTGGATCATGAACAGGGCGAAGTTGCAGGAACCCTGGCATTGAATAATGGCGCCAAATGGAAGGCCGACAGCATCACCCATGTAAATGTGGCTGCATTCGAATCAATCATAGACAATTTTGAAAAAGCGGGCCAGCATGATTTACCCGCGTATGCCCAGTTGGCGGATGATTTGCAGAAATCTTTGAATAGGCTGATCACTGATTGCAAAATGCAGGGTCCGGATCATGAAGCGCTGCACCTATGGCTACGGCCTCTTTTACAAAATGTGGCCGAACTGGCAAAAGCAACCACCACCAATGATGCCTCGAATCTGTTCAATGAAATCAAAGAGGAGGCAAGGCTCTATTCTCAATATTTTGAGTGAATCCATATATCAATTTCCACGCATAAAATCAATCCCTCATAATTATTATGACTGATTTCAAAAAGCTATATAATTTTAAGTTTCGGAAATATGCTTAGCCTTACCTGCAAGACTGCCATTAAAGCCGTAATTTACCTCGCTTCAAAATATTCGGCGGGGGAAAAGTCCGGCATTAGGGAGATCGCGGAATATATTGACGCGAGTGAGCATACGGTGGGAAAACTATTGCAGACCCTGGTGAAACACAATGTCATCAATAGTACCAAGGGCCCTTCGGGAGGCTTCTATATTTCAAAGGAGCAATACCGGCAAAGCATCATGCAGGTGGTGGAGGCTATAGATGGCAGCAGGATGTTTAAGGAATGCGGATTAGGCCTGAGCAAATGTTCATCAACCCACCCTTGCCCTATTCATTATGAATATAAAGAGGCCAGGGATATCGTGGAAAGGCTTTTTAAAGATAAGAAAGTCATTGACCTGTGTGAGCCTGTAAATAAGGGACTGGCCTATCTTATAGGTTGATTGAAGCGGGTTTGCTAAATTTGTGGCTGATTGAAGATTCATTCTCTTATAGATGATAATAGATTTGCTTGAAAAATATGATGTGCCCACACCCAGGTACACGAGTTATCCCACCGTTCCTTACTGGGATTTTCCTGCCGACCATGAAGCCGCGTGGAAGGAGTCAGTCATAGAACGGTTCATTGCCGAAAATGGCGAGCTATGCATCTATATCCATCTTCCATTTTGTGAAAATTTATGTACTTTCTGCGCCTGCACGAAGCGGATCACTAAAAACCATAAGGTCGAAGAACCCTATATAGAAGCGCTATTAAAGGAATGGAATATGTATCTCGCTTTCCTGCCTGGCAAACCGGTGATCAGGGAAATTCATCTGGGAGGAGGAACACCCAGTTTTTTCAGGCCGGAACTCCTGGTTCAACTGATCAATGGCATCACTGGGCCGGCTTCAGTTCATGCCAACCCGGAATTCAGCATTGAAGTTCACCCCAACTATACAACGGAAAAGCATTTGCAGGAATTAGCCGCGCTTGGATTCAACCGCATCAGCATTGGGGTGCAGGATTTGGATCCCGCGGTGCAGTACGCCATCAACAGGATACAATCATTCGAAGTAACCAGGGATGTGGTTGATTGGGCCCGAAAGTATGATTACAAGAGTGTAAATATTGATTTGGTTTATGGCCTCCCGCATCAAACCGTGAAAAGCATTGAATTTTCCATGTCGCATATTCTGAGCCTGAAGCCCGACAGACTGGCTTTTTATTCCTATGCGCATGTGCCCTGGAAGAGCAAGGTGCAGCGACGATACACAGAATCGGACCTGCCTCCTGCCAGAGAAAAATGGAAGATGTTTACCAGGGGAAAGGAAATCGTGGAGGCTGCGGGCATGGCTAGCATTGGGATGGATCATTTCGCACTCCTGGATGATGCTTTGTTTGATGCCACCAAAAATGGAAAGCTTCACCGGAATTTTATGGGTTATACCACCACCCAGTCAAAATTATTAATAGGTCTGGGTGCTTCGAGTATCAGCGACTCCTGGAATGCATTCGCCCAAAATGAAAAAACGGTAGAAGCCTATGAAGAAAAGATCAGGGGAGGCTCCTGGCCATTGGTGAATGGTCATTGCCTGAATGAAGAAGACCAGGTTATCAGAAAAAATATTCTTGATTTGATGTGCAGGCATGAGACACTGCTTGCGGATGAATTGCTGGAGCCGGCATTTGTTGAGAACGCTCTGCAGAAACTTCGTCTATTGGAAGCAGATGGCCTGGTACAAATTGAAGACAGGAAAATACAAATTACATCCAGGGGACATTTTTTCATGCGGAATATCTGCGCAGCAATTGATGCCCGGCTTTGGCGAAATAAAATGGAATCCGATACATTCAGCAGGGCGATTTAGGGCATGAGGGAGCTGTAATTCACGCATGATCAACACAAATTCCATTCCACTCTAATAATATTTTCGGAATTCCTTTTGAGCGCCGGTGTCAATTATTGAGCATCAAAACTTCCGATGGCTCCCATCTCCGCGTCGGCGAAGGAATGATCCACAAAAGTATATCGGCCTTTTTCGGGTAGCACAAATTCAATGATGGCGCCGCTTGCTGGCCCCAGGTACACCGATTGCATCCCAACTAATTCATTCCCCGGATTGCCATCCAGCCAAACCCTGTCAAGGATGGTTCCTATCACGTGAAAATTCGTGGCATTATTGGGGCCGGCATTCAACACGTAGAGGCGAATCCTTTCGCCCGCTTTTACTTTCAAGGGCTTCAAAATATATTGTCCAACCTTGCCATTGAAGGTCACGAAGGATGGTTGTTTAATTCTGGCGCTGCTGGTATCGGGGATGTAAATTTCCCCTTGTTTTTTCAGGTAATACTCGTTCTGAACCAGGGCGAATTCATGATCAACTTTTCCAGGATATCCGTTTTTCGGTTCTACGATTGCCATGCCTATCATGCCGTAAATCATGTGCATCAATACCATTGGCGTTCCGCAATGATACATGAAAACTCCGGGATAATTGGCCGTCCATGTAAAATGTATGGTTTCACCCGGTTCAACGGTCCTGTATTTGTCTGCCGGGTTCACCATGGCGGCATGGAAGTCAATGGAATGCGGCATGGGCATCATGTTCATGCTCAGGGGCATGTTGGTCATGGTGTCGTTGGACCGATTGGTCATGGAAAAGCGAACGGTCTGCCCTACGCGAAGTTTAAGGATGGGTCCCGGTACCGAGTGGCCAAACATCCAGGCGGTATAGGAAACGGTTTTGGAAATCTGGAAAAGATGATGCGTCACGTCGAATTTTACATCTACTGTGTCTGCATCCTGGGTTTTTGGAACTTCCGGAGCAAACGCGAGGGGACCCATGTTAGCGGTGTCGCCATTGGCCTGGCTTGATACGGTGGCTTTCGGAGAGCCGTAAACCATTTTAGAATTGTCAGGCTTGTTATTTTGAGTGCAGCCGGCAAATAAAAAAAGCGCACCCAGAATTTCGTTTCTCATGTGTTGGAATTTAAATAAAGGTCAAGGTTAGGTGAAGCAAGATGGTGTTGAAGGTACAGATTTTTGCGGTATCCTTTGTTATTGGAATGTTAGGGGCCATCCGGGTCAAGTTTTTTGAGAACAGGGTGCGGCATTTGCAAACGATAAGGTTGCCATTCCAGGAGAAAGATGAAAGGATCTTTATATTTAGGCGGCAATGATTGCTTTCACAACCATTCCCGTGAGTAGTGAGCAAAGTATGCTGATGAGAGAGCCGATGAGAACGTATTCGGTCTTTGCTTCCTGCCGGTCTTTTTCAGAAAACCGCAATAGCCCTTTGGCGGTGATCAGAAGGCCTATCACGCTGTATTGATCCTGCAGCAGGAAGATCAGGATCAGGATCCTTTCCAGGATGCCGATCCATTTGCCCGCATTTTGGAGTCCTTCGCGGCCTGGCAGTTGGTCACTCCATTGCCGCGTCATCTGCCCCACCAGGATGCCCGCGGGAAAGCTGATGAATATGAAAGCTACGCTCAGAATCCAGAAATGCGTGTTGGTGTTGATTTGTTTCCAGGCATCAATGAGATCACTCCAATTAAAGAAAAGATGGAACCAGCATATCACAATCACGAGCAAGTGCAGTGCCTGATCTGCCAGGAAATATTTGATTTTGGCGGGCCTGTATGATTTCCATCCGTCAATCAGCAGGTGCGTCAGGCCTATGAAGACGGCATAGTACCAGTATTTCCATCCGATGAAAATCAATGCAACAGCGCCGGTGAGGAAGCTATGCAGGTAGAGCCAATGGGAAGCAAAGTGTTTTCGGATCCGGTCATCGATCCATTTTCGGGGTTGCAGAATGAAATCGGTCAGCAGGTGCGACAGGATCAGTTTGATCAGCCAGATGGTGCTCATTTCAATGCAAATTGAGTGATGGTCTCTTCATATTCATTCAGGAGTCTTTCTATTTCGGGCCAACTGGCGGCACGGGCATGTTTATTAATGGTGGCCTGTGCCTTTTTAAACTTCTTAGCTATGGCCACCTG
>CALFNL010000072.1 GCA_937902875.1 uncultured Bacteroidota bacterium
TTTGTTGGCAGCCTTCGGTATTGGAAGCTATCAGGTCGGCAACGGCTTCTGCTTGTGTGAGATCGAGTTTGCCTTTCAGGAATGCTCTCTGAGTAAATTCTCCCGCCCTGGCCAAACGGGCTCCCCTGGCAATACAGGCCTTGATCACCTGCTCCTGTATGAATGGGGATCCATGACAGGAAATTTCCACCACATCTTCACCCGTATAGGATCGTGGCGCCTTATACAAGGCAACCACCACCTCGTCCAACATAGTGTCCCCATCTCTTAGCAGCCCAACATGCAATGTGTGTGAGGCCTGGCTGCCAAGATCCTTTGAAGGAAATAATTCATTGACGATCCTGATGGCGTCTTCACCACTGAGCCTTATCAGTCCGATTGCCCCAATGCCCGGTGGTGTGGCCAGCGCCACAATGGTATCATCCCAACCCGATAGTTTACCCAACATGCGGCAAAATTACGTTGGCTGGAGATAGAAAGATCAGGAGCCTGTTTCGCCTATGGACGCCATGCCCTCAACAATTTCTTATCTGTTGAATCCCTGGAACTGATGGCATATTTCCACACCGCATTGATGGTCATTTCATCGAGGGCGGCTATCAATTCCTGGTAGGAACATTCTTCTCCCGGCTTTATGACCACCATCAGCCCCTCGTCTGTGCCGTATTGAATTCTCAATTTTTCTTGTTTAAGTTGAATTACTTCCCGCAGACTGTTTTGCACGGGAGATATGAAAGCCTTATTAAGCATATTGCTTTGACCAGGATTCCCTTCATACCAGAAAACCACCTCATTGCCCTGGGGCAGGATGGTGAGGGTTCTACTCTCCGCTGCCCTGGTAGAATCACCATCTGCGGGCATCTGCAGTTCAAGAACCCGGGGTTTGCTAATAACAGCATTGAATATGAAGAATGTGATGAGCAGAAATCCAAGATCCACCATCGGCGTCATGTCTGCTTTGGTATTTTGGTATGTTCTTTTGGAACCGCTTTTTCGGCCTGTCGTTCCTGTTAGTATGTCGATCATAAAAGTCTTTTATGATCAGATGCAAAAATCAAAATATTTCACAAAGAGGTTTCTGGCCTTACCAGGTGATTCCTCTCATCTCGCAGGCCCTGGTTCTCAATAAAAAAATCCCCGCATTCCTGCAGGGATTTCCTTATTTCATTTTTTGAAATTCTTATTGTTCCTCTATCTGGAAGGTTACCGGTTGCTTACGGTAGGCTTTTACCTTTCGTCCGTTTTGTTCCGCGGCCGTCCATTTGGGTCCTTTCTTGATGGCGTTTATACAAATTTCCGCCAGCTTGGTTCCCTTCATGGTCAGGGCTTCCACGTCGCTGATATTTCCTTCCTTGTCAACAATGAACTGAACAATACAGGTTCCGTTCTGACCGGCATCCTGCAATTCATCAATATACCTTTCAATTTCTCTCTTGATGTACTTATTCCATGCGTTCTCACCTCCTGGGAATTGGGCATCGATTTCCACCTTCTGGAACACTTTGTTTTCATCTTCTTTGGGAGCTTCTACAACACCACCCTTGTCTTCCACGGGCGGAGCCGTAATACCTTCATCCTTTGTACCTTCCTGGTTAATGACACCGATCTTGGTGTCCTTCAACTCTTCCACCTCTTTCATTTCCTCTTCAGGCTTCACTTCTTCATCCTTCACCACTTTTGGGGGAGTGAATTTAGCCATTTCAATTTGTGGCGGAGGGGGTGGTGGCTTTGGAGGCGGAGGGGGAGGCGGTTCATTCTTTTCCTCCTGCTTCAGGTCGGCCAGTTCTACTTCTTTTACCTGCACAACTGCGGCTTTTTTATTTCCGCCCAGTTTATCAGAAATAAAAGAAATAAGCAGCAGGCAGATTGCGAGGGAAGCCGTAATCAACAGCGCCATCGCCATTCGCTTGGCGTATTTTTTCCGCAGCTCATAAGCTCCATAGGCTTTATTCCGGCCATCGAAGATGATGTCGAGAATATCTGAACCTAAAATTTTGCTTACTTCCATGACTTGATTAGTTATTTAAAGATATGAGATGCAGAATGTCTGCAACTCCATAAAATATTTTATTGAATCCCATTGGCAACTTCCGTAGCCTGGATCAGTTTGTACTCGTCGGGTGTCACGGGCACCATGGCGTACTTCTTGATCTCGCTGATAGTCATTTCATCGAGAATATCCACCACATTCTTATAAGTGGCGTCATTATCGGGTTTGATGATTATCACCAGGTCTTCGGGCTTGGTATTCTTCTTCTTATTCAGAATAACGTCCCGAATGGCTTTATAACTGGAAACCTGAATTTTTGTAGGATCGAGTCCTTCATAATAATACACTCCGTCTGCCTTGCCCATCATGATCGTTAATGCGCCGGATTCCTTCACCTTGGTTTGTTCTTCCTGTTTCTCGGTATCCTTGGGCATGATCAGGTCCATGGCCGTTGGCTGCGACATGGTAGTGGTGAATATGAAGAAAGTGATCAACAGAAAACCCAGATCCACCATGGGTGTCATGTCAACTTTCGTGGAGAGTTTCTTGGCTTTTTTGACGCCCGGGCCTTTTTTATGCCCACCCCCACTTTCCGCTATATCTAAATCTGCCATAACACTAGGTTTTTAGATTATTAAAGTTATAACTTTTTTACGGCTTTGCCGGAGGCGCTGCCTCACCCTGAACCTGCTTCTGCCTGGTCACCCAAAGCGGCGTTCCTAAAGGAGCCTCCTCGTATTTGGTGATCAGTTGAAATTTATTCAGGTCATTTTTCTTAAACGCGTCAAGCACATATTGAATGACGGGGTACTTGGTAGCATAGTCTGCCTTGATCAGCCAGTTTGTTTTTTTACCGGCATAAACAGAAGTGGCATCACGTATCCAATACAGCAGTTCACCGCCCGTAGTATCCACGGGTATTCCCGGTTGTTTCACTTTTTTCTGCTCTTCGAGATCCATGGCCAGGAGACTCTTAAGCTGACTGAAAGGAACCCCGATACTGGGTGCGTTCTTGAACGATTTAATGTCGGCATCTGTGAGCCCCAGGTTGCGGGTGTCATTCAGGTTTTTGGCTATGGACTCTCTCAGATTCGGGTCGTCCATCTGCACAAATACCCTGCCCTCCTTGTCAATAGTCACCAGGAATGCGTCTTTGTCCGCTACCTTTTTGGCTGAAACCGAAGTGGGAGTGCTTACTTCCACAGGCTCATCCGGCTTGAATTTAGTGGCCATCATGAAAAAGGAGAGGATCAGAAATGCCACATCCACAAAAGCGGTCATATCTACCCAGGTACTTTTACGCGCTATTTTAACTTTTGGCATTTTAAACTATTTTAACTTGACATATAAGATGCAAAATCTACATAATTCCATAAACTTTCGCACTCTTTATTTGTACAGGGAAGCGAAGCTCTGGGTCAGGGTGAAACCGGATTCATCAATGCCGTAGGTAATGCCGTCGATCTTAGTAGTGAATACATTGTACATGACCAAAGAAAAGGCGGCTGTAGCGATACCCGTAGCGGTATTATACAACGCTTCGGAGATACCGATTGCCAGTTCAGTTGCCGCACCTGCGCCACCGGATTCACCCAGTGAAGCGAAAGAACGGATCATACCGATTACCGTACCCAGCAACGCGATCAGGGTGGCGGCAGAAGTAATGGTCGATAAAAAAACGAGGTTCTTTTGCAGCATAGGCAATTCCAGCGAAGTAGCCTCTTCCACTTCTTTCTGTATCGCAAGTACTTTTTGATCGGTAGTGAGTTCAGAATTAGAAATCATTTCCTTGTACCTGCGAAGGCCTGCCTTCATAACATTACCAACTGAGCCTCTTTGCCTGTCGCATTCTGCTAAAGCAGCGTCAACATTTCTATTAGCCAGATGATATTGAACTTTTCTTACGAATTCTGAAATAGAGCCTGTTCCGGTTGCCCTGTTGATCGTCAGGAATCTCTCAATGGAAAATACCAGCACCATCAGGAACATGCCGATAAGAATTGGAACGATAATACCACCTTCGTACATCCTGTTCCACGCACCTTTTGGTCCCCTGTGCTGAGGCCAGAACCATCCCTCGCCGGGTTTGGTAAAATCAGAAGCGTTCCCCAGTATAAACCTCCAGATTAGGTAACCTGCAATAATACATACAATCGGAGCTACCAGTGAAATGATGTTACTGTTCTTCTGTGGTTGCACTGAAGTCGATGATGCTTTCGAAGCAGTTGCAGTTACAGTTGGTTTAGTTTCAGCCATGACTCGTGATTTTTTTAATTTAAGAATTTACAAGATTTGTTTTGTGATTTTTTGAATTAGCAATTCTACTGAAAAAAGTGGTTATATCTTCCAAATATTAACAGAAAAAATTTTGAGTTGGGATACACAATATAGTAAATTTCTTATTTGCAAGCATAATCTGGTAATAGTTTTTGAGGCTCCAAACCCGCTGAATATCTATGTCGTACGATCGTTGCCCGGCCCTTTTAACCAGCCTCTTGTCCTCCCATAGAAAAATAATTGTGAATTTTTTGTAATCGCTAATTTCATCCCTATTATTGAACATTTAATGTCAAACAAACAGATGTTAGCTAAAACAATTGCTGCCGCCTCCGTGCTTCTTGCCTTCTGTGCCTCAACCCTGAATGCCCAGCAAAAGAAACCCGTGACTCCCGCAGAAAACCAGCAGGCCGTTGCCAAAGCGCCCGCTTCCCCGCCCATGAAGCAGGGCCCCAGGCCATTCAACGAAGTGATCACCGAAAAAGCTCTTACTGACAGAGGCTTGTTCAGTGTGCATAAGGTTGAAGACAAATATTATTTCGAAATCCCCGATGCTCTGCTGGGCAGGGATATCCTGGTGGTGAACCGGCTCTCGAAATCGGCCGCGGGAATGCGCAATTCGATCAGAGGATATGCCGGAGACCAGATAGGAAATAATGTGGTGAGCTTTGAAAAAGGGCCCAACAACAAAATATTCCTGAAGAAAATATCATTTGACGAAATGTCTCGTGATTCATCCAAACCCATGTATCAGGCTGTCATGAATTCCAATGTGCAACCGATTGTGGCATCATTCGACATCAAGGCTTTTGGCAGGGATTCCAGTAGCAATGTGATAGATATTACCGACTATATTAGTGGCGACAATGACGTGCTTTTCTTCTCGGGCAATAGCAAAAGCATCTTCCAGGTGGGAGGATTTCAATTCGATAAATCCTACCCTGTATCGGTGCGATCCTATCCCCTGAATATCGAAATCAAAACAGTCAAGACCTATTCCAAAGGAGGGGGCATTATTTTCCCCGGGCAGCCTTCTCCTGGTTCCGGTTCTGCCAGCATATTATTCACCATCGAAATCAACAGTTCCCTGGTATTGCTGCCTGAAAAACCCATGCAGCCCCGGTATTTTGATTCCCGTATCGGGTATTTTTCCAGAAGCTATACCGACTTTGACGCTAATCCCCAGGGTGTGAAGGAAGTAGAAATGATCACCCGCTGGAAACTGGTGCCCAGGGCCGAAGACATGGAGAAATATAAGCGGGGCGAATTAGTTGAACCTGCAAATCCCATCATCTACTATATTGATCCGGCCACTCCCAAAAAATGGGTTCCTTACCTGATCCAGGGTGTCAATGACTGGCAGTCGGCTTTTGAAAAAGCGGGCTTCAAAAATGCAATCATTGGCAGGGTGGCGCCCAGCCCTCAGGAAGATTCAACCTGGAGCCTCGAAGACGCGCGATACTCGGCTATTGTTTACAAACCATCCGAAGTGCCCAATGCCGAAGGCCCCAACGTTCATGACCCCCGCTCGGGTCAGATCCTGGAAAGCCATATTAACTGGTTCCACAATGTAATGAGCCTCTTGAGAAACTGGTACTTCATTCAATGCGCCGCCGTTGATCCAAGGGCCAGAAAAATGGAACTGGACGACGACCTGATGGGAGAGCTCATTCGCTTTGTATCATCGCATGAAGTAGGACATTCTCTCGGACTGCGCCATAACTATGGCTCCAGCTCCACCGTGCCGGTGGAAAAATTGAGAGACAAAAAGTGGGTGGAGGCAAATGGACATACTCCCTCAATCATGGACTATGCAAGATTTAATTATGTGGCTCAACCGGAAGACAGTATTTCTGAAAATGGACTATTCCCCAGAATTGGCGACTACGACAAATGGGCCATCGAATGGGGCTATAAATTCCTGCCCCAAGCCAAATCTCCCGAGGATGAACTACCCATATTGAATAAGATCACCGTAGAAAGGCTGAAAAATAAGCGCCTTTGGTTTGGTACAGAACTGAATCCGGATGACCCAAGATCACAAAGCGAAGACCTTGGAGATAATGCCATGAAAGCAGGCGCCTATGGAATCAAAAACCTCCAGCGCATCCTGCCGAACCTGATTCAATGGACCAGGCATGAGAATGAAGATTATGAGAATCTGTCCAGTCTGTATAACGAGCTGGTAATTCAGTTCGGCCGTTATATGGGCCATGCCGCAAAAAATATCGGCGGCATTTATGAAACGCCCAAGACGGTGGACCAGGAAGGCGCCGTTTATGAATTTGTGCCGAGAGCCACGCAAAAAGAAGCCATGGATTTTTTGAATAAGCAGCTATTTCAAACGCCGGCCTGGCTGGCAGACAATAATATCCTCAACAGGATCGGCAACACGGGCATTTCCCTGATCGGAACCAGGCAGGACATTATCCTGGCCCGCCTCATCAGCAGCAGCACCATGAGTAAGCTGGTCAATATGGAATCACAATTGGGTAATCAGGCCTACAAGGTTTCAGACATGCTAAACGATTTGAAGAATGGGATATGGACCGAATTGGCCGTAAGAAAACCGATCAACGTGTATCGGCGCAACCTGCAAAAATCCTATATCGAAAGAATGGGTCTGATCATCAGCCCGCCTCCCACCAGTTTTGCAGGGGGAATCAGTTTCAGTTTTGGATCACCCGCGGCCATGATGGACGTGAAGAGAAGTGATATCATATCGGTATTGAAAGGAAACCTGAGATCGCTCAGAACTGAAATCAGATCTGCCCTTCCGTTCATTAGCGATAAGATGACCCAATACCATCTGCAGGATGTTTTGGACCGGATCAATAATATCCTGGATCCGAAAAAATAAAAAATAAATCGAAATATCTAAAACAAAAACGCCGGGCATTACCTGGCGTTTTTAATCAATTTTACCGAAGAGCATTTTTACTCATATCTGAGCGCAACAATCGGATCCAGTTTGGATGCTTTCCAGGCAGGATAGATGCCGGCCAAAAGACCCACGACCGAACACACCAGGATGGCGATGGCGATGATCAGCCAGGGAATGAAGAATTGAACCGACATCAGCTTACCAATAATATTCCCGACAATCACTCCCAATATGATGCCGATGATGGCGCCCATAAGACTAATCATCACGGATTCGATCAGGAATTGCATCCTGATATTCTTTTTCTTTCCTCCCAATGCCTTTATTAATCCAACTTCCTTCGTTCGCTCCGTAACCGCCACCAGCATGATATTCATCAGCCCGATTGCGGCCCCAACGAGGGTTATGAATCCAATGGCCGCGGCAGCCATGGAAATACCACTCAGGAGCCTGATGAAAGTGGCCGCGAGCGCGTCACTCTTGTCAATGTAAAAATTACTTTCCTCGGTGGTGGACAGTCGTCTCACAATACGGAACAAACCCTCGGCTTCCCCAATGGCAACGTCTAATTGCTGCACATTATTTACCTGCACGCCAATATAGAATGAGCTGTTTCCCAATTCGTATAATCGTCTAAGTGTATTATAAGTAGTGAAGACTGCATTGTCTGCCTGCAGGAATGAACTACCTCCCCGGCTCTTGAGCACACAGATTACACGGTATTTATTTGCTCCCACGCGAATGATCTTGTCAACCGCCCTTTCCACCTTTTCTCCAAAAAATTTTTTCGCCACATCGAATCCCAGGGCGCACACGTTGCGGCCGCTTTCCACATCCAGTTTACTGAAATCCCTTCCGTATAAAACTTCATATCCGTTCAACAATAAATAGTTTTCATCGCCTCCCAGCATTCTCACATTGGGATTGGTCTTTTGATCTTCATAAAATACTGTCTGTTGTCCCACACCTCCAAGGCCCATACTCACTTTGGCCCCTGGAAAATCATATCGCTTCTTGAAAGCCACTGCCTGCTCATACGTAATTGGTTTACCCATGTTGGACTTCTTCACTTTCTTAGTGTTATTCCTCATGGACTTTGTCACGTTTCCCCCGCCATCGCCCATTCTGATTCTTCTTTCACGGAAACGCATGCTGAAAGAATTTGCGCCCATTGTGGCGAAACTATCTGTGAGGCTTTTGTTCATGGCATCAATAGTGGTCATGATGCCCACGAGGGCCCAAATGCCCACCGCAATGATGCCTACCGTAATGCCGGTACGAAGCTTGTTTCCCTTCAGGGTTCTGTATGCGAGGGCGATGGTGTCTCTTATATTCATATGAATATAAAATTAAGAATTTAGATTTAAGTTCCGGGAATTAATGGACAGAGGCAAAGGCACTCCACGAAAGGAATAAAAAGAAGTTCAGGATTCCCGGCAATCTGCTAATAATAGAGCAGATTTGTAAGAATGCCCGGGTAGATACCCAGGATGATGATAAGGATGGTAGTGAGGGCCAATACAATCCGGAATCGCCTGGATACCGGCACCATATCCGCAGGTCCTTCCTTGAAATACATGGCCTGGATGAGTCGGAAATAATAATAAGCGCTTACGGCAGCCATTAACACCGCAAAAATAACCAGCCAGCCAAAACGGCCATTTCTCACGGCGCCTGTCAGCATATAATATTTTGCCATGAAGCCTGCCGTTAATGGAATCCCCGTGAGTGAAAGCAGGAATATTGTATTCATCAATGCGAGGGCCGGCTCTCTTTTTGCCAGGCCATTGAATCCATCGAAAGTATAATCCTTCATTTTAGCCAGGATGGCAAATATGCCGATTGTGGCCAGGCTATATGCCGCACTATAAATAATCAGTCCTTCCCTGGCAATAGTATTAAGGGCAAATATGGAGAACATCATGAATCCCGCGTGCGAGATACTGGAATAGGCAAGCATCCTCTTGACGCTTTGTTGAAAAACCGCGGTTATATTGCCAATCAGTAAGGTTGCAGCCGTAATGATTACGATCAATAATTGCCAGTTGGCATGGCTGGCATGAAATGCAATATCGAAGAGTCGCAGGAAGGCAATGAATGCTCCGATTTTTACGATGGTAGCCATGAATGACGCGAACACGGTGGGCGAACCATCATAAACATCCGGGGTCCAGAAATGAAAAGGAGCGGCGCTGACTTTAAAAGCCAGGGAGATCATCAACAATACAATTCCGATGGTGACCATGGGAGAAATTTCCGGGCTTCGCAGGTTCATTCCATCAATGAAAAAACTGCCGGTGGCGCCATACAGAAAGGCAATACCCATCAGCATGATGCCCGTGGAAAATACACCCATCAGAAAATATTTCAGCGATGCTTCATTACTCTTGAGATTTCGCTTATCGCTTCCCGCGAGAATATACAATGGAATGGAAATGATCTCAATACCCAGGAAGAGCATGAGCAGCGTATCGAATGAAGAAGCTATGCCAACACCGCAGAGCACGAAAAAGATCAATGCATAATATTCCGGAGGATAGTTGCCGACGCGTTCGATTTCTTCGTCGCCCAGCAAAAAAAACAACAACATGCATACCAAAACCACGGTGTTGAATGCCAGGCCATACGAGGTAAACTTCAACATTCCCTTCACGTCCACATGAATGGTCCAGGCATTATAGAATTCCATCAGGTTGGCCGTCAACAATACCAGGATGCCCAGAATCGCCAATGAGCGCGAAGCCGATTTTTGTTTAAGGAATATTCCTCCAAACATCATCACCAGTCCCCAAATAGCCGATAGTACAATCACATTCATAAAAAGAAATATCGTTTATATTTTCATCCTTGCCTGCAATCTTCAACGCAGCCGGCCAACGGAAATGCTGCTTCCAACATCATTTGCCTCCGGCCAGCTTGTTCAGAACGGTTACAATTGTATCGTTGCCCATCTCAAAAAATGGTCCCGGCAATATGCCTACCAAAAAAATCGCCACCACTATAACCGATAAGATGATTGCCTCATCAACGGTTATTTCCCTCATATTCGAGGTTAATGCATTGGTTTCTCCGTAAAATACTTTTTGTATCATGTTCAATGTGTACACGGCCGCCAGAATGATGCTCAGGATAGCGAAAGCCGCATACCAGCCACTGAATTTGAAAAGCCCGTTGAACATAAGGAATTCCCCCACGAAAGAATTGGTGAGGGGCAGGGCGATATTTGCAAGGGCTACGATAACCAACAGCACCGCCAGCACGGGCGCTTTTTGAGTGAGGCCCCCCAGTTGGGAAATCTTCCTCGTGCCAAGGCGCCTTT
>CALFNL010000073.1 GCA_937902875.1 uncultured Bacteroidota bacterium
CGGGCACAAGCTCCATGAAATGAGTTGCGGCAAGGGCGCCATAGGAATGTGCCAGAACATTGTCCAACGGTCCATATAATTCCTGCTCTTGTTGGATGGTTTTCCGGTACAGGGGAAGGTTGATTTGTTTGCCCCCGCTTCTACCATGGGCTGTAGCATCAAAAGCAATCACTTCATAGCCCTTCTGCACCAGTGGCATTATATACCCGCCAAAATTCACGGAGCTTGATTCAAACCCGTGAATGATCAGTAATTTCTTTTCAGAGGGATGATTCCATCGGTTACCCCTAATGGTGATGCCATCCAGGTTGAATGAAACAGGTTCCGGATTTTCACTTGTCGAAAAAGTTTTTTTCACTGCCCTTTGTTGTGGGGTGCAGAATAGGTGAAGTGCATTTTCTGTAGCGCGACGTTTGGATAAAACCGCCAGGAGGTTCAGACTGAAACGGTAATAGTCAACTGCAATTTTTTGTATTAATTTCATTGATCAATCAAAGTTATAATGAAAGTTGTAATTATAGGATCGGGAAATGTTGCCACCTTGCTGGGTTCCAGGATACAGCAGGCGAAACATGAAATTTTGCAGGTGGTGAGTCTCAACCTGGCCCATGCAAGAGCCCTGGGCACAAGATTGCATTGTGAGGTTACCAATGATTTCAACAATGTGCATGCTGGAGCCGAAATATGTCTGGTGGCCATAGCGGATAGTGCCCTGCCTCATATTCACAAAGTATTGCGCATTCGCCATTCATTGGTGTTGCATACGGCCGGTTCTGTTTCCATTTCTACATTGAAAAAGATCAGCAGGCGTTATGGCGTATTGTATCCATTGCAAAGCCTGCGCAGCAATCTGGAGGAAATTCCCGAAATTCCCCTGCTCATCGACGGCAATAATGCCGAGTCTCTTGACATGGTAACTGATTTTGCGCATAGCATTTCCCCCATCGTTCAAAGAGCCGATGATGAGCAAAGACTGAAACTGCATATGGCCGCAGTTGTTACTGGTAATTTTACAAATCATCTGTACGCGCTGGCCGAACAATTCTGCCAAAAAGAATCTGTGGACTTTCATTTATTGGCGCCCCTGATCATGGAAACTGCCGGAAGAATCAGAACACTGTCACCAGCTTCACTCCAAACGGGGCCGGCCATCAGAAATGATCGCCCAACCATGAGCCTGCATCTGAAAATGCTGAAGCGATATCCGGCCCTGAAAAAAATATACCGGCAGATCTCAGCCAGTATTCAGGATTTCCACCAGGATCATCCGGCTTAAAGAGACAGTTTTTCGGACCCGTAGCGGAGCATGGCCCAAAAAAGACCCCGCTGCGTGCTGCAGCAGGGCCGGGTGTGTCAACCTACCTCAACGCCTGTGTTGAAGGCAAGCAAAGGCACTCATTTAATGGGTCGAAAGATTTTATGCGAGCCAAAGGCTGCACTCTCAATGCGAAAGAAGCCTTCCTGGACAAATATTTTTACCGAAAATGGAAATGGAAGAGTTCCTGAAAATCTGAATCTGTGTATAAGACCAAATAATGAAAGTTGTGAAATGATATTTTTGAAGTTCCCTTTAAATGAAGAAGCGTTTTCTGAAAATCCCATAAAGATGGTCATATTTTGGATTGTGGAACAGATTCTAATGAAACAAGGCATAACAAAATAGAAATAAGCTTTATTATTTGCAAGGTTTTTTCCAAAAGAAACAAATTAATTTTTTGACCCTTTACCGGCACTGTAAGTTTGTAAAGGATTTTGTGAGGAATGAATTGTAGAGTAGGTTTGCTGGCCCTTTGATGAACGCATATGCACACGCCATTTCAGGATGGGAATAGCATATTAGCGTTGCAACCAAGGTGGTATGATCTATTCTAATTAATCTAATTAACAATCAAATCAATCTGTTTTGTGAATGTTTTGGAACTATTTAAGGCCATTGACACTTTTGTATTCGACGTGGATGGAGTGCTCACAGACGGAGGCCTCCTGATCGATCCGGGCAGCCAATATATTCGAAAGATGAATATCAAAGATGGGTATGCATTGCAATTTGCTGTAAAAAAAGGATATAGGATCGCGGTCATTACCGGTTCGCATTCCGAGCCCGTAGCCGAAAGACTGGCCCATTTGGGCATCACGGCATTTTACCAACGGGAGAGCGACAAGAAATCGCGATTACTCAGTTATATGCAAGATCATCAATTAAAGCCCGAGCAGGTATTGTATATGGGAGACGATATTCCGGATTACAGTGTCATGCAGATGGTGGGCCTGCCTTGTTGCCCATCCGATGCAGCCAGCGACATCAGGGGAATTTCCCGGTATATATCGCCATTCAAAGGCGGAGAGGGATGTGCCAGGGATGTAATAGAAAAAGTACTAAGGCTCCAGGGGCAATGGGAATTAGACACATCATTGAGAAGTATCTGAGGCGCAGGGCAAGCAGGCAGCAAGAAGGAATTTGCAAGCGTCATAAGTTAAATTTCCGGGAGGAGCAAAGCAGCTCTGCTCCTTGCATTACCTTCATGGATGCTATCTGCGGTTTATATTTGAATCAATACTGTTATGAAGCTTATCGCTGCGTTTTTCAGACTCATTAGATTTCCCAACCTGATATTCATCGCCATTACCCAATACCTGTTTTATTATTGTATGGTATTGCCACAGATTAAGCCGGGAAGCCAGGTCATGAGTGATGAATTTATTTTGCTTAGCCTGCTGGTAGCCTCATCTGTATGCATTGCCGCCGGAGGATATGTGATCAACGATTATTTCGATCTCAATATTGATCAGGTGAACAAGCCCGGGAGGATGGTGATTGCAAAATTGATTCATCGCCGTTGGGCAATCATCTGGCATTGGTTATTTTCAACGGCTGGCGTAGTAATGGGTTTCTATATCTCATTCGTTACCGGAAATTGGCTGATCGGCTTTGCAAATCTTGGATGCGTACTGTTGTTATGGTTCTATTCCACCACTTTCAAAAAGAAATTCCTGGTGGGGAACGTGATCATTGCGATGCTGACCGCCTGGGTTGTGCTGGTAGTATATTTCTTTATTGACCAATTTCCCGCTAACCTGATTCCCGGCTGGCGCATTGTACAGCACTTTGATGAATATATGCTCAGGAGAACAGCCCGCCTGGCATTCCTCTATGGTGGATTCGCCTTCATCATTTCCCTGGTTCGGGAAGTGGTGAAAGATATTGAAGACATGGAAGGCGACAGCCGATATGGATGCAAAACAATGCCGGTGGTTTGGGGCGTTCCTGTTTCGAAAGTTTTTGCGGCAGTATGGTTGATCGTGCTGATCTGCGCGCTTGCAGTGATCCAATTTTATGCACTGCGCCTTGGGTGGTGGCCCAGCGTAATATATTGCCTGCTGCTCGTGATTCTTCCACTTGTGCTTATCCTGCGAAACTTATACACAGCCAACACGGCCGCGGATTTCCATAGACTCAGCTCCGCCATTAAGTTTGTGATGCTCACCGGCATCCTGTCTATGTTCTTCTTTAAATTGTATAGTTGATGGAAAAAATTGTATTGGCTTCTCAATCGCCCAGAAGAAAGCAATTGCTCGAATGGGCCGAAGTTGAATTTGACGTGATAGCGAAACAGACCGATGAACTCAGCCCAGCCGGCCTTGAGCCGGAACAGACCGCCATCTATATAGCCCGTCAGAAAGCCCTGGCGGTGCAGCGTTCAGACATTTTTGGCAGGTATGAAAGCAACCCCATTATCCTGGCGGCTGACACCTTAGTAGTTTTAGACGATCAGCTAATCGGAAAGCCGGAAAACAGGGAAGACGCAATCCGGATATTAAGATCATTGTCGGGGAAAAAACATGAGGTAATTACCGGGGTAGTGATAATGAACAGGGAAGAAGAAATTTCATTCGCAGACATCACGGAAGTATGGTTTCGTGAACTGACCATTGACCAGATTGAATATTATATTGATAAGTATAAACCCTACGACAAGGCCGGCGCATATGCCATACAGGAATGGATAGGCGTAATAGGGGTCAGGGCCATAAGCGGTGACTTTTTCAATGTAATGGGGCTTCCCGTGAGTCGCGTGCTGGCGGCCCTGGATCAGATGACAAATCAGGAATGATGAAGCCATTCCTAAAAGCATTCAACCCTGCCAGGATAATTTAAACTCCTATTATCTTTCCTGAAAATCTCTTTGAATTTAGTGGAACTTAACATCGGAGGCGGTGCTTTTTCCCTGTTGCTTATTTTCCATGGGAACTGTAAATTGGAGGCATTGGAATTTTCAGTTTGATTATTCCGCTGATTCCCGGGCCATTCCTGGATTCCGATGAAGAAAGAAGGCCCGGTACAAGTTGCGATTTATGACAGAACACCTGCTGCAGTTTATCTGGCAAATGCAGTATTTCAACAGAACAGAATTACTGACGGCCGAGGGAGATCCCTTGCAGATCATTTCCCCTGGGGAATGGAATTTGAACCAGGGTCCGGATTTCAAAGGAGCCAGGATAAGGATCGGTGATAATACCTGGGTGGGCCATATTGAATTGCATGTGCTCGCCTCAGATTGGAACCTTCACAAACACGCGTCAGACAGGAATTACAGCAATATCATCCTGCATGTTGTTTGGGAAAATGACGTATCCATTACGAATTCATCTGGCAATCCAATTCCTGCACTGGTACTCCAGGACAAGGTTTCCAAATTATTACTCCAGCGCTATGAAGAATTAATGCAGGCTCCGAACCCCATTGCCTGCGCGGGAAATATCCACAAGGTCAAATCACTGGTTTGGGCCTCCTGGAAACAGCGCATGATAACCGAAAGACTGGAAAGAAAAGCAAGACATATCTCTGAACATCTAAAGCATTGCAGAAATCACTGGGAAGAAGTATTCTGGTGGACCATCGCGCGGAATTTTGGAATCCACCTCAACGCCGAATCCTTTGAAGCCATCGCCATGTCGCTACCCATCCGAATCCTCACCAAGCATAAGAGCCAGGTGCAACAATTGGAAGCATTCCTGTTTGGGCAGGCGGGTTTGCTGGATCGCGAATTCAAAGACAAATATCCCGCCATGCTGAAAAAGGAATACGAATTCCTAAGAACCAAGTATCGCATCACGCCCATCAAAGTGCCGATCCATTTCCTGCGCATGAGGCCCGGAAATTTCCCAAGTATCCGCCTTGCGCAACTGGCTATGCTCATCCACCAGTCCACTCACCTGTTTTCCCAGATCCGTGAAGCCGATTCAATAAAGCAGGTCATGAAACTACTGGATATAACTGCAAATGATTATTGGCATTACCGGTATGTATGGGACGAAGCATCTTCATTCAGGAAAAAAACTTTGGGCCGTCAAATGGTTGATAATATCATCATCAATACCGTGGTTCCATCATTATTCGCGTATGGACTCATGCATAATGAAGCGCATCACAAAGAAAAAGCCTTGCATTGGCTTGACAGGGTTGCCACGGAAAGAAATTCTATTTTGGCAGAATGGGACAGAATCGGAGTCATCAGCCGTTCGGCATCAGACTCGCAGGCATTATTGGAATTGCGCCATTCTTATTGCAACGGGAAATATTGCCTGAATTGTGCCATCGGAAATGCACTGCTCAAAAGAACGATTGGAGGGGGCAACTAGTGGATCAGCAATGCCGGTTCCCAATTGAAGAGTGTTTTCACTTTGATGTCTGGATGGATACTGTAAATCACCGGGCAACTGTGGGCGGCAAGTTCAAGCACCTTCCTTTGTTTCTCATCAGTCTTGAGATTATCGGGGAAATGAAATGTTAAATTTATGGCACCAATTCTCCTGGGATCGGCAAGCATGATCTTCTCCACTTCAATGCTAACCCCCTTCAGGTTGAGGTTCATATCCCTGGCTCTCATTCCCATGATCGTGAGCATACAGCTACCCAGCGCCGTAGCCACCATATCCGAAGGCGAAAATCGCTGCCCCTTTCCCTGGTTATCTACCGGCGCATCGGTTTCAATTTGGGATCCAGACCTGAGATGGGTGCAAACCGTACGGAGGTTTTCATCGTAAACTACAGTTGAAGTCATTGTATTAATTTTCCATAAATTTACGTTTAAAGAACCTAAATAAAAAGCCGTGAAGAAACTCAGTTTAGTCTGCCTCCTCTCGTTCGCTGCTTGCATCGTTTTCGCCCAGGTGCCTTCAAATAAATATAAGGGTGATAAGAAAAGGGCAAAAAAAGACAGGATCAATGAAATCATAAGAATGGAAGAAGAAGGAGAGCCCTCGTTTCATAAGCAAAGTGTTTTTGGAGCTAAACTGAATACCGATGGATGGGGACTGTCTTATGAAAAAGGAATTGTGAAGTCTGTGAATAAAACAACCATTTTTCAACTGGAGTTCAATGAAAAGAAGCATCCCAAGGAAGAAAAACAGAGTCATTCTCAACCCGTGGGTGGCGGGTTCTATTTATTGGGGAATCCATTTATTTATGGCAAGAAGAATATATTCTATCAACTAAAATTGGGTGCGGGCCAGCAGGTTATGATTGGTGGCAAAGGAAATAAGAATGGAGTGGCGGTCTATGGGATCGTGGTAGGGGGATTTTCCGCGGGATTATTGAGGCCCTACTACCTGGAAGTGAGCGACTCCACCGGCTTCTCGCGCGATATTAAATTCTCAACGCAGGATAGTGCCTTGTTTCTGAGCAATCGCATCATAGGCGGTACCGGTCTTGGAAAAGGATGGAATGAAATGAAATTTGCGCCCGGACTGCATTTGAAGACTGCCCTGCGATTCGACTACAACCGTTTCAACTACATCATATCGGCCATTGAAGTAGGATTCAATGCCGAGTATTATTTCAAGGATATTGACCAGATGGTCATGATCAGCCCTAAGAGATTCTTCTCAAACGCATATGTTTCCATCCTATTTGGCAGACGAAAATAACTGCCCTAATTTTGTGAATTATTTGTTTTCAGAGACAGTCTGGTGAATTAGCAGTAAAGATTGGATTTGTCTGGAAGGGGTCTGTGAAAATGATGTCATCTAAATTAGAATTCTGGAGATGAAAGAACTAACAGTTACAGAAAGCTCAGAACCTCAAAGACCCAAGAAACCGGATTGGTTGAGAGTGAAGCTTCCGATTGGGGAATCCTATAAGAATGTACGCAACCTGGTTGATACCCACAAACTCCATACTATTTGTGAAAGCGGCAATTGCCCCAATATGGGAGAATGCTGGGGAGCCGGAACTGCTACCTTCATGATTTTGGGAAATATCTGCACCCGCAGTTGCGGATTTTGCGCAGTGGCAACCGGGAAACCGGAGGCGGTTGACTGGGATGAACCCCAACGCGTAGCCGAAGCCATCCATTTGATGAAAGTGAAGCATGCCGTAATCACCTCGGTTGACAGAGACGAGATCAAAGACGGTGGCAGCGTCATCTGGTACAATACCATCAAAGCAGTAAAATTGCTGAATGCCGATACCACGCTCGAAACATTGATCCCCGATTTCAAAGGCGAGAAAGAAAACCTGCAGCGAATAATTGACGCCGCTCCCGAAGTGATATCCCACAATATTGAAACGGTGGAAAGACTCACCAGGCAGGTTCGGATCCAGGCCAAATATCGCAGGAGCATGGAAGTATTGAAATTTTTGAAAGAGAAAAACGCGCGCACAAAGTCTGGTATCATGCTGGGACTGGGAGAAACCCGGGAAGAAGTTCTGCAGACGATGAGAGACCTTCGGGAAAGCGGAGTGGATGTGATTACCCTGGGCCAATATCTCCAACCCACCAGGAATCACCTGCCTGTAATGCGATTCGCCCATCCGGATGAGTTTGCTGAATATCGCCAGGCTGGATATGAAATGGGTTTTGACTATGTGGAAAGCGGACCTCTGGTTCGTTCTTCTTACCACAGCGAGCGTCATGTATTTGCGGGAATCGGAAAGCAGCAATGGGAAGCGGAAAAGAATAAGAATTGATTCATCGTATAGGCCGATCGTAGCATTCTAACCCTTCAGCTCCCATACCAGGGCGCTTGCACCCAAAATGGCAGCGTCTGCTTCATTCAATTCACTGAAAATAAGTTTCACTTTATTCCTGAAGATAGAAAGCAGGTTTTCTTCCATATACTTTTTGGTGGGCTTTAAAATCAGATCCCCTGCCTTCGTCATTCCCCCGAATAGTATAATGGCTTCGGGGGAAGAAAACATCACAAAATTCGCCAGAGAAAGCCCAAGTATCTTGCCCGTAAATTCATAAACGTCTTTTGCTATCTTGTCGCCCTTCATGGCGCATTCATACACGATCCTGGAATCAATTTCATCTTCGGGAAAATTTCGCAACAGGCTCTCTTCTTTAGGTCGCTCCTCCAGGAATTCCCTGGCCGTGGTTGCCACACCAGTTGCAGATGCATAGGTCTCCAATGAACCGCGCATATTGGTGCCGGGATGCAGGCGTCCATTGGGGATGATGGTAGTATGTCCCAGTTCACCCGCAAATCCGTCGTGACCATAAACCAGGCGCCCATTGGCAACGATGCCGCTGCCAACACCCGTTCCCAGGGTAATCATAATAAAATCCTTCATGCCTTTTGCGGCGCCATACATCATTTCGCCTACGGCAGCCGCATTAGCGTCATTCGTTAATGCCGCGGGAACTCCAAATTTATCGGTAACCATCTGCGCCAGGGGGATTACTCCCTTCCATATCAGGTTTGGAGCGTATTCGATCGTGCCACTATAATAGTTGCCATTGGGGGCGCCGATACCAATCCCTTTGATGGCTTCCATTCCACCTACCTGTTCTATGGCTGGCATCAGGGCAGCATGTAGTTCATCAATATAATTTTCAACTTTGGCATGTTTTCGCGAAGAAACCGCACCCCGGTACAAGATATCGCCTCTGTGATCTACCACGCCAAATACTGTATTCGTTCCTCCGATGTCAATGCCAATGGCATATTCCTGCTTCATATTTATTTGCTCTTTCTGCTGGGAAGTTAAAATGTCCAATTTGAATTTTGATATTAATAAATGAAACAGATTGTTATTGCCGGTTTACAAAAAACCAGCTGATAGTTTGCAGGGCTCGATCCTTTTAATCGAGCACCTGCCGAATGATCAATGGCCCGCGGCGATCTGCTGATCGAAATCGAGGCCCTGTGCCTGCAATACCTTTTTGGTTTGCAATGTATGCCAGGTCAGGTAAACAAAACAAATGACGGCGACAATATATGACGAATGTATCGTCATCTTATCGGCCAGCGCTCCCTGTAATGGCGGAATGATCGCTCCACCCAGGATCATCATAATCAGGAATGCTGACCCTTCACTGGTATATTTTCCGAGGCCGGCAATGGCTAAGGCAAAAATGCAGGGCCACATTACCGAACAAAATAAACCTCCGGTCATGAATGCATAAGTGGCAATAGTGCCTCCTGTGAACATGCCGATGATCATGGCGCCGGTAGCGATGATTGTAAAGGTCAATAAAGTCTTAACGGGTTTTTCCTGGCCATAGAAAGTGCCGGCGACCATGATGCCTACGCAGATAACATAATAATACAGATCACTGACATCATTTCCCCGCAACACATTTACCAATAATACAAAAGCAAAAGCTATCAATGGAACGATCACCGTGAGCAATTGCCTGGTTTTCTTTTTCAGATTGAAAACGGAAATGGCTGCCGTCCATCTGCCAATCATCAGGCTTCCCCAATAGAGTGAAATATATTGGGAGATATGGGCCTCATTCTTGCTTCCGAAAGCGGGGGTTCTTAGCAGGGCTCCCAGGTTGCTCTGTATGGTCACTTCCACACCCACATATACAAATATGGCCAGCATACCCAGTATCAATTGTGGATATTTCATCGCTCCCCAGCCATTCCCACTCTTGTGTGCAGAAGAATAGGAAAGAAACAGGATAATAAACACGGCGATAACCGCCATGGTTGTCAATGCCAGCTTTCCGAGGCTGGTTACCTGCCCAATCACTATAATACCAATCAACACCCCTGTCAGAATCAGGAGACTTGACATTGCCTTATTGCTTTTTTCAATATGCTCATCTCCGGTGGTTTTAGGCAATTTGGAAACGAAGAAAATAATCGCAGCCAGGAAGAATACGCCGGCCACAATCAGGTACATGGTTTTTATGGATCCGATATCAGCGTTTGCCGATGCGCCTTCTTTTACGGAACCGAACAATGCAATGCTCACGATCAACGGTCCCAATGTTGTGCCGAATGAATTGACGCTCCCGCCCAGGTTCAAACGATGAGCGCCGGTGGACGGATCTCCCAGCGATACCGCGAAAGGCTGCGCCGCGGTTTGCTGCAGCGAAAACCCCAATGCAATAACAAAAAAAGCGCCTAATATAAAATAGAATGATCCCGAATTAACCGCAGGGATCATACACAATGCACCTGCAATAGAAATGAACAACACCAATATGATTCCCCATTTATATCCGATCCGGTTCAATATGTCAAC
>CALFNL010000074.1 GCA_937902875.1 uncultured Bacteroidota bacterium
CAGGTACGGAGTCCTGGCTTATGCTTCATCTTTTGACCAGATTGGTATTTTCGGGAAAAACATAGCATATATAGCACTGGCTCTGGAAGTGATTGCAGGCGCTGATGAATTTGACAGCACATGCAGCCGGCTTCCGGTTCCCCGATATTCAGAAGTAGATTCTATCCCCTCAAAAAAGTACAGGATTGCTTATTTCCGCGAAACTCTCGAGCATCCTTCCCTCGACCCTGAGATCAGTACTTCCATTAAAAGCCTCATAGAACGCCTCAGGGATGAGGGTCATGCCGTTGAGCCTCTCAATTTTGAATTGCTTGATTATATAGTACCAGCATATTATGTGCTTACCACTGCCGAAGCTTCCTCAAACCTCTCGCGTTATGATGGCGTAAGGTATGGCTACCGAACCCCCGTGCCTGACCTGGATCTGACTGAAATGTACAAGAAAACCCGCTCTACAGGATTTGGAAAGGAGACTAAGAGACGCATCATGCTCGGCAGTTTTGTGCTGAGTGCAGGCTATTATGATGCCTATTTTACTAAGGCCCAGCAAGTTAGGAAATTGCTAATTCAAAAAACCGATCACTTGTTCACCCAATATGATGCCTTAATGATGCCCACAGCCCCATCGGTGGCTTTTAAGCTGGGTGAGAAGAATAATGACCCCATAGCCATGTTTTTGGCTGACATTTATACAGTTTTTGCCAATCTTGTCGGTATTCCCGCTATTTCCATCCCCATTTTTTACCATAAATCAGGCATGCCTTTTGGGGTACAGGTTATGACAAACCGATTTGAAGAGTTATCTTTGCTCCATCTCTCCAATATCATTTAGTACTCCAATTTTCCAAATCCACTGAATTATCCCTTGAATGCCTTCCGTATTCGATGAATCCGTGTAAAACTATTTTAAGATTTCCTTTATCCCTGTGAATCAACCATCTATCCGTATTCCCTGTTGGTTGGAATTAAAATGCTTAACGGGGGCTAACCAAAAAAATGATCATGAAAAAGATGGTATTTCTGGGATTTGGTTGCATTATCTTCACTTTGTTCGCGGCTTTCAGGGCTCCGGGCGAAGAATCACTCGATCTTATGGCCAGGGCTCAAGCCGACACGGTGATTACAGCCAATGAACTGGTTGCTATGGCTCCCTTAGGTTCAGTAGCTGAAAAAGAAGATCACAAGCAAATTGCTTCTGTTGAAAATAATGAGCTTTATAAAAACATGCTGACCAATAGTGCCAGCAGCGCCAACTTTGTATCTTATACTTCCTTCAGGCTCCATCCCATGGCTGTTTCATATGTAAAGAACTACCAGGATGATAACGAACTGCGCCTGCAGAAAATGAAATCAACGGCTATGGTGCAGTTCAGGATGATAGATAATATCCTCTCCAATTATAAGCTCCCCAAGGAACTTAAATACCTGGCTGTGGTTGAATCAGACTTGTATAGCAATGCAGTTTCCCGTGTAGGCGCTGTAGGTCCCTGGCAGCTGATGTTGGGAACGGCCAGGCAATTAGGCCTAAAAGTGAACCGTTACCACGATGAGCGTAAGAATCTTTATAAAAGCACGAATGCGGCTGCGAAATACCTGAGGGATCTATACGGCGAATTCAATGATTGGCTCCTGGTAATCGCCGCGTACAATGTTGGGTCTGCAAGGGTGGAAACTGCCATCCGCAAGAGTCGTAGCCGTAATTTCTGGAAGCTCCAGAATTATCTGCCCGCGGAGTCTCGCAATCACGTAAAAAAATTCATAGCCACCCATTATATCATGGAAGGCCAGGCGGGAATTACCACTACGGTCACGGCCGATATAAAAGCAATGAAAAAGAATGCTCTTACAGAAGCCGAGTTGGCAAATACCATACTGACTCCGGTCAGTGGCAGATACAGTTCAGTTGTGATAGCCAGGGCCCTGGAGATGGACCAGGATCAATTCAACCATTTCAATCCCGATTTTGATAAAACAGTGAATGTAAAAGGATATGACTTGAGATTGCCCATAGACAAGACTGAGCTTTTTATAGAAAAGAAGTCTGATATTTTGAATGAGTCTGTGCAGGCATTATTGAACCCCACTTTAAATCAGGATATGACTAAATATCCCGAGGGGATAAAGATTCCCGCAAAAGCGGAGAAGAAAATTGTAAGGACGGTTCACAAGAAAATACACAGGAAATAAGTCAGCCTACATGCCCGGAAGTGCCGGACTCGATTCCAGCACTTTTTTCATGGCGCTTGCCTTAAGCAGGCATTCCTCATATTCCTGCTCAGGATCGCTGTAATGTGTAATACCGGAGCCGGTTTGAAAGGAAAGATAGGAAGACGAGGAATTATATTGAATGCTTCTGATGACCACATTGAAATCGGCGTCCTGCTCAGGTGAGATATAGCCGACGGCGCCGGAAAAAAGCCCCCTCTTTGTCTTTTCGAATTTTTCAATCAGTTCCATTACGCTTCGTTTCGGTGCGCCTGTCATGGATCCCATCGGAAAACTGGCCCTGATCAGGTCCGCCAGGCCAATACCTTCCCTTAATTCACCACTGATGGTTGATATCATTTGATGCACCTGGGGGAAAGAATAGATGCCAAATAGTTCATCCACCTTTACTGTTCCTTCCCTGCAAACGCGGGCCAGGTCATTGCGCACCATGTCAACCACCATTACGTTTTCGGCGCGGTCTTTTTGGCTATCGCTCAGCCGTTGCCGGTTATTTTCATCCTGCATTTTATCTTCCAGGTTCCTCCTCGAGGTTCCCTTAATGGGTTGGGATATGATCTTTGATCCTTCTTTTTTCAGGTAGCGTTCCGGGCTGGCGCAGAGGAGATATTTATCCTCCAACCTGTAATATGCTGAAAAAGGATTCGGGGAGAGATCGCTCAGCCTCAGGTAAACCTGTATGGGATTGATCCTTGCGTGTTCCGCATAAAATTCCTGGCAGAAATTGATTTCATAACAATCCCCGCGAACGATATGGTTCTGCAAATCGCGGATTGTTTGCAGATATTCATTCCTGGTTATTCTTTCTCTTACATTGACTGGTGATGAAGAACCGGTTTCCTTATCAGAACTTTGGCAAATGGACTCATAGACCTCAGGATGGTTTTCGGTCAATAATCCAATGGCCAGTTCGTGCTGATTCAGCATCAATACCACTTCGGGAACAAAAAATGTGAGGTCAGGAAATTGGATATGATCCGGATGCCTGGAATGCAGTGGCTCAATCTCATTTTTCAAATCATATCCCAGGTGGCCAAAGCACCAATCTTCTGCTTTTTCTACAAATTGCTGGAATTGAACCAGGGCCAGACCGGCTTGGGCAGATATGATCCCCCTGGAGCCGACACCCATCAGGCATTCCTGACTGTGCACCGGCAGATGATATTGATGGTCATCCAAAAAACAACAAATGTTGAACCGGTTGGCCCAGTTCAACATCTGCAATTTGGTCTGCCTGAAATTTTTTATGGGGAAAGACCGGAATCTGCGTTTCACTCCACTTATTTAGAAGTCATCTTCATCGTCGAAGCCGCCGCCACTGCCATCGTCAAATAATCCCATATCTTTAAATTCTTCATCGATCCCGAAATCCTCTTCTTCTCCTGCGGCTTTCTTTCCACCGCCTTTCTTATTCTTTGATTTCGGAATGTCGAATTCTTCAAAATCGGGATCCCAGGTATCTTCTTCGTCCACTTTTTCCCAATCGTCCTCAATCTCCACGTCTTCATCATCATCGTCATCATCTTCCTTTTTGCCCGATTTGGCCGCTACCTTGCCGTTCTTCTTTGAGGAGCTGTCTTCTTCCATTTCAATATCATCATCGTCATCATCCTCCTCCTCCGGTTTCTTGGATTTGGCTGATGATTTGCCGGGTTTTGGTTTGGCGTCATTGGCCTCGCCGGTCTTTGCAGTTGTCTTTTTTTCTTTTTCGGATTTCGCCATTGTCTGCATGGATTAACAACGTAAAATTTCTACGAGTTTTTTAAACCGCCAAATTATTTTCAATAAATTTTTGGCTGATTAGGTTCCCGCAACTATGGAGCCAGAATAATCTGTTCCCGGCCCGGTCCGTTGGAGATATATTTGACTTTAATGCCAAGATATTGATTGATATGGTTCACGTAAATTTTCATCGCTTCCGGGAGGTCTTTAAATGAACTCAATCCTGTAATATCGGCATTCCATCCAGCAAAAGACCTGTAAACCGGCTCAATCTCCAATTTTGCCATTTGATAAGGCACTTCCGCTTTTTCCTCTCCGTCTATCTTATAAGATTCGCATATCTTCAAATCTGAAAATGAATCCAATACATCCGCCTTCGTCATTACCAACTGGGTCACTCCGTTTATCATGCCCGCGAATTTCAGGGCCACGAGGTCAATCCAGCCGCAACGTCTGGGGCGGCCGGTGGTGGCGCCGAATTCATGTCCCAGTTTTCTGAGCAATTCGCCTGTTTCGTCATGCAATTCAGTTGGAAAAGGTCCGCTGCCAACCCTCGTGCAATAAGCCTTTGTTACACCGATAACTTCCTTTATTTTTTGTGGGGCAATTCCCAGGCCGGTACATACACCGGCGGAAATAGTATTTGAGGAAGTCACGTAAGGGAAAGTGCCGAAATCCACGTCCAGCATACTGCCCTGCGCCCCTTCAGCCAATACAGTTTTGCCGGAAGTAATTTTTTCATTGATAAAATATTCCCCATTCACAATATTGAAGCCGCGCATAAAATCCACCGCCTCAAAAAATTCTTCTTCCCAGCCTGAAATATCTTCGTGGAAATTCATGCTGTCCAGAAGTTTCTGGTGTTTCAGCCGGAGCCTGATATACTGTGTTGTAAAATTCTTGTCAAGGATATCTCCTACTCTGAGCGCATTTCTCCCTGTTTTGTCCATATATGCAGGTCCAATGCCTTTCAAAGTGGATCCGATTTTCTCATTTCCCTTCAGAACTTCCGACGCTTTATCAAGAGCACGGTGTGTGGGTAAGATGAGATTGGTCCTCTCAGATATGAAAAGGTTCTTTCTGTAATCAATCCCAAATGACGCCACCGTTTCACATTCTTTTTTGAGCACTACGGGATCCAGGACCACTCCGTTGCCTATCAGATTGATGGTTTTCTCATGAAAGATTCCGGATGGAATCTGATGCAGCACAATTTTTTTCTGTTGTACATAAAGTGTATGGCCTGCATTGGGGCCACCCTGAAAACGGGCTATCAGATCGTAGCGGGGTGCGAAATAATCAACAATCTTTCCTTTGCCTTCATCGCCCCACTGGAGGCCTAATAAAACGTCAACCATCTATTTGGAATATTATTTGCGGAGCAGCAAAAATAGAGGAATGGAGGCAATAAGGAAAATAAAAGCAAAATCCACGGCTTATGAATGGAACCCGCTGCGGACCTGCCTCAACTGTGTGGATTTGGATTTAGGCAAAACCTCTAATGAACAGCATTCAATGGTTTCTCCACTAAGATTTTCAAATTGGAAATATTTTATTTCTGAGCCAGGAGGCAGCACATGGGATGAGGACGAAATAATCATTGACCAGGGCCAGGCTGGATATTCTCAGTGTCATAGCGCTCCACAGATTCTATGCCCGACAGTTGTTTCAGCCGGTTCACCAATTCATCGAGTTCTTCCTTGTCGTGCACAAATAGTCTGATATTGCCTTCGAAGAGCCCATCCTTCGCCTCTACGGTAAGCGCCGCAATATTTATTTTCAGTTCACCCGAAACCAGGTTAGTGATCTTATGGATCACACCTACATCATCGAGTCCCACAATTTTTAATCCGGTGAGGAATGAGATTTCTTTGTTCTTCGCCCATTTGGTCTTCACAATCCGGTGCCCGAAATTTGACATCAGGCGGGGAGCATTCGGACAATTGGTGCGGTGTATGATTAGCCCTTTGCCGGTACTCACAAAACCAAATACGTCATCACCGGGAATGGGCTTGCAGCAGTTGGCAAGTGTGTACATGATCTTATCACTGCTTTCCCCGAAAATGATGAGTTCTGCTTCTTTTTTAGGAATGGATCGCGCAAAATCAGTGTCATGCTTCAATTCAGGCTCGGGCTTGGGTGGCCTGGGAGCGAAAACCTTGTCCCCCGTAACATGAAAATCTTTAAGTTCCTTGAGATCAATGACCCTGATCGCAATATTGTAGAACAAATCCAGTTGCGAAGGAAGTTTATAAAAACTGGTCAGCTCATCAATATTATGCTGATTCATGGCTGCGCCTAGCCCTTCGAGTTTGCGTTGCAGTACATATTTGCCCTCGTCGGCGATCTTTCTCTTTTCTTCTTTAAGCGCGTCTTTGATCTTGCTTTTTGCCTTGGTGGTGACCACAAAATTCAACCAGTCTTCAGAAGGCTTTTGCTTATTGCTTGTAATGATTTCAATCTGGTCTCCGCTACGCAATTTATGGCTGATGGGCACCAGTTTGTGGTTTACCTTGGCGCCGATACACTTAGTGCCAATGGCACTGTGCACTGAAAATGCAAAGTCGAGGGCCGTGGCGCCGATGGGCAGCATTTTTACGTCGCCTTTTGGAGTATATACATAGATTTCTTCCGCGAGAAAAGAAGTCTTGAAGTCCTGAAGAAAATCAATGGAACTCACGTCCTGATTCGAGAGCGCTTCCCTGATCTGGGTGAACCATTTATCAAACCGACTTTCTTCGCTGGTTCCTTCCTTGTATTTCCAGTGCGCGGCGAGGCCTTTTTCCGCGATCTCATTCATACGCCTGGTTCTGATCTGCACCTCCACCCATTTGCCCTGCGGACCCATGACCGTTGTGTGAAGGGCTTCATAGCCGTTTGATTTGGGATTACTGAGCCAATCACGCAAACGCTCAGGCGAGGGGCTATACATATCCGTTACGAGCGAATAGGCCTTCCAACAGTCTTCTTTTTCCCTTTCCGGAGGTGAATCCAGGATTATTCTTACCGCAAAAAGGTCATACACTTCTTCAAAAGCAACGCCCTTCTTCTTCATCTTATTCCAAATGGAGTGGATGGATTTGGGCCTTCCATACACTTCAAAACCCAGACCCGCTTTTTCCATGCCTTCTTTAATGGGTTTGATGAATTCATTAATATAACGGGTTCTTTCTCTCTTGGTTTCGGCCAGTTTTCGGGCCAGGTCTCTGTAGGTGTCTGGCTCCAGGTACTTCATGGCCAGATCTTCCAGTTCCGTTTTGATATTGTAGAGCCCCATGCGGTGAGCGAGAGGAGCATATACATAAACCGTTTCGCTGGAAATTTTGAGTTGCTTCTCCCGCTTCATGCTGTCCAGTGTGCGCATATTATGCAGCCGGTCTGCCAGCTTGATCAAAATCACTCTGGGATCATCGGTAAGTGTCAGTAAAATCTTTCTGAAATTCTCGGCCTGCTGGCTTGTATTGGTATCTACCACCGAGGATATCTTGGTAAGGCCGTCAATGATCCTGGCAATTTCATTCCCGAATTCTCTCTCTACGTCATCCAGGGTGAGGTCTGTATCTTCTACCGTATCATGAAGCAGAGCGCAAATGGTAGAGCGAACCCCCAGGCCAATCTCTTCAACGCAAATCCTGGCTACGGCGAGGGGATGGAGAATATAGGGTTCTCCACTCTTGCGCCTCATGGTCTTGTGGGCTTCCGCCGACATTTCAAAGGCAAGCCGCACCAATTCACGGTCGCCCGGTTTAAGTTTGGGTTTCAGGCATCTCAACAGGGCACGGTATTGGCGGACTATTTCCTTCTTTTCTTCTTCTTCAGTAAGGTTATACTTCGGTATCTTGACATCGATGTCCATATATCTTCAAATTTACGCAAAATGCTTTTCTTTCGGCTTTCCGGCTAAATCAATTACCTTTGCACTCCCTTTTTTGAGGGTAAAGGCTCAATAATAAGATGTTAGTAGAGGGTTAGCAGTTGCTTCGGTTTAATGAAGTGAAGGCGAAACTGGCAAGCACGGACAGCGATCACTGCGGATGTGGCGAAATTGGCAGACGCACTAGACTTAGGATCTAGCGCCGAAAGGCATGTGGGTTCGACCCCCTCCATCCGCACTAAAGGTTTAATGCCTGGTCACCGCATTTTGGCGGACCCTGGCGGGCTTCATTTCAATAAATAAAATCTTAACAGAATCATATGGCAACGGTTACGCGTGAAAATATTGGCTTGCTAAATGACAGGATAACTGTTACCGTTAGCAAGGATGATTACCTGCCTTCATTTGAAAAAGCATTAAAGCAATACGCCAGGTCAGCCAATGTGCCGGGGTTCCGCAAAGGGATGGTTCCACCTGGCGTGATCAAGAAAATGCATGGCGCTTCTGTGTTCAGTGACGAAGTGCTGAAAAGTATCGAGAAGGGATTAATGGACTACCTCAACCAGGAAAAACTCGACATCTTCGCCCAGCCGATGCCGTCAACTGAAAATGATCCGGCAAAACTCGACATGAATAATCCGGTTGATTATTCATTTGCCTTTGAAGTAGGTTTGAAGCCTGGATTTGAACTGGCTGACCTTGGCAAGATGAAACTTACACGCTATAAAGTGGAAGTAACGGATCAAATGATAGATGAGGAAGTGAAACGCCTGCAGAGCCGCCTGGGGAAAATGACGGAACCGGAAACCATAAGCTCAGACGAAAATGTACTTAATCTCACATTTGAGGAATCTGATGCGCAGGGGAACCCTGTTGAAAATGGAATCTCCAAGGAGAATAGCCTCCTGGTGAAATATTTCAGGGAACCAAGTCGCATGGAATTAATTGGCAAAAAGAAATCAGATGTGCTGGTGATTCAACTGAAGGATGGCTTTGAGGATAAGGAAAGGGAATGGCTCATCAATGACCTGGGCCTCGACAAGGAAGATCCCGCAGCTATTGAAAAATATTTTAAGCTTACCATCACCAAGATCGGGCTGGTTGAGAACCGGGAATTGAATGAGGAATTCTTCGGCGAAGTATATCCCGGAAAAGAGATAAAAACTGATGCCGAATTTCGCGATCAGATAAAATCAGAAATCGAAAAATACTGGGATGCCCAGTCCCGCAACTATCTTCATCACGAATTATATCACGCCTTGATTGATGAAACCAGGATCGAGTTTCCTGAAGGATTCCTGAAGCGCTGGTTGCAAAGCGGAGGAGAAAAACCCAAGTCCACCGAACAGGTAGAAGAAGAGTTTCCTGTTTTCAAGAATCAACTTACCTGGACACTTATCAGCGATAAGATGATCAGGGAAAATAACCTGGAAGTTTCTGATGAAGAATTGCGCGAATATTTGAAGAATCAGGTGTTGAGTTATTTTGGAGCCATGCCCCAGGGTACCGATCTGGGATGGATGGATTCCTACGTGGATCGAATGATGAAGGATGAGCAACAGGTAGAAGGGGCCTACCGCAGGTTGATCACCGAAAAGGTATTTCAATGGGCAGAAACCAAAATCCAACCGGAGGAAAAGCCTATAGGAGCCGAAGATTTTCAAAAACTCCAGAAAGAACACGAACACCATAATCATTAAGGAATTTGCCGGCAGTAATGGCGGTACATATTTTTTAAAGAAGCCAGCCTAATTCAGCTGGCTTTTTTTTGAATGTTCAATATTTGAGTGATAAGTGCCCATGAAATGCTCAAATGGCATTTTGTCTGATTTTTTCTCTTGCACGGTATTTGGGTTTACAAATGACTTAAATTGCTCATTAATACAAGAAATCATCAAGTTATGAATATTGGAAAAGAGTTTGAAAAATACGCGGTAAAGCATAAGGGTATCTCCAGCAATACGCTGGATAGCTATACCAAGCATATGGTCACAAGCCTCACGCCAAACATCATTGAAGAGCGCCCGATGAATGTGGCGGTCATGGATGTTTATAGCAGGCTGATGATGGACCGGATCATTTTCCTGGGCTATCCTATTTCTGATGAAGTGGGTAATATTGTTACTGCCCAGTTATTGTTCCTGGATAGTACAGATCGTAGTCGCGACATCCAGATGTATATCAACAGCCCAGGCGGTTCGGTTTATGCAGGCCTGGGTGTTTATGATACCATGCAATATCTCAGTGCCGAAATTGCCACTATTTGTACGGGAATGGCTGCCAGCATGGCTGCTGTTCTGATGTGCGCCGGGGCTAAAGGCAAACGTACCGCCCTCAAGCATGCCAGGATCATGATGCACCAACCCAGCGCGGGTGCAGGGGGACAAGCCAGCGATATCATGATTACTGTGAATGAAGTGAAAAAACTTAAGGCGTAATTGTATGAGTTCATCGCTCACCCCAGCGGCCAGACTACCGAAAAAATAGTCAAAGATTTTGACCGCGATTACTGGATGGATGCGAAAGAATCAAAGGACTACGGGCTGGTAGATGAAGTGCTGCTTATCAATCCAAAAAAGCAGATTAAATAAGATGGAAAATTGCGCGTGGAAGACTGGCAGTCCGGAAAGGGTATATGCAGCATGACCAAGGCTGCAACG
>CALFNL010000075.1 GCA_937902875.1 uncultured Bacteroidota bacterium
CGGTTCAATATGTCAACGCGGATTGAAGAAGAAATAATGAACAATAACATCGAGCCAATAAAATAGGCACCGTAGAAAGCCGTATCTATCAACTGCGATTCAAATTGCGTGAGCTTAAAATGGCTTTTGCAAAATGGTATGAAGATGCCATTTGACGCAGCTATAAAACCCCAGAAAAAGAAAACGGTCACTAGAGTGCCTAATGCGCTGTAGTTTGTTGGTTGTTTGGCCTGGTTCATGAGCAATCAGTGGTTTTGATAAAAGAAATGATCGGGAAAGTTAAAATAAAATTCGGTGGCTAAAAATAATTCATCACAATCGTTTCAGGAAAAAAATAAATTCGGGTATGGCTGCATCACGAGCGCCCATATACTGCGCCACTTTATTGCGGGTTCACCCACAGCGTGAACTGCCCCGCCCGTAACGCTGGTTCCTGTTCCACTTCATGTTAATGCATCTATACACAAGGAAGCGCTGCCTTCCGGATTCCGCAGGCACCTAATCAATATTTTCTTTGTAACATGCTTGGATAAACCAAAAACCTTCCTAAATTCAGTCATAAATCTTTCTTATCAATAGAATTGCAGGATGGAGATCATTCACGTAAGCGCAGAGTGTTACCCGGTAGCTAAAGCAGGAGGTTTGGGCGATGTGGTGGGAGCCCTGCCCAAATATCAGAGCCAATTGGGTCATTTTGCTAAAGTGGTGATGCCCATGTACAGGACCAGGTTCTTATTGGATAATGAATGGGATGTGGTTCATAAGGGCAGAACCAACCTGGGAGACTGGTGGTTCGACTATACCGTAATTAAAGAAAAGACTAATAAACTTGGATTCGATCTTTATCTCGTGGATGTTTTCGGCTTGCTGGATCGTGAAAAAATATATGGTTACCCAGACGATACGGAAAGGTTCACCGCTTTCCAGATTTGTGTGGTTGATTGGATTTCGGCCTGGGGTCATCAGCCTGATGTTATACATGTTCACGATCACCATTCCGCGTTGATCCCTTTCATGATCAAGCATTGCTACAAGTACCAGTTGCTGAACCAGATTCCCACCGTACTCACCATTCATAACGCACAATACCAGGGCTGGATGAGTTGGGACAAGAGTTATTATCTTCCTCCCTGGGATCCGTGGAAATGGGGGGCGCTGGACTGGAATAATTCCATCAACCCACTCGCTTCGGGTATCAGGTGCGCATGGAAAGTTTCCACGGTGAGCTGGAGTTATCTGGAGGAATTAAAACATAGCGCCAATGGGCTCGAAGCCCTGTTTGAATATGAAAAAGGAAAATGTTCAGGCATTTTGAATGGAATTGACCAAAGCATTTGGGATCCATCAACGGATCATTATATCAGGGAGCGTTACAATTGGAATACAGAAGCCGAAGGCAGGAGAAAAAATAAATCAGTTCTTTGTGAGAGATTTGGACTGGATCCTCAAAAGCCCCTGATGGTTTTTATAGGAAGGCTGGTGGGGGAAAAAGGAGCCGACCTTCTTCCGATGGCCATCAGCGATTCCTTTTATTATATTGGAAGAAAGATGTGCTTCCTGATTCTGGGAAGCGGATTTCCGGAAATTGAAGGCCAACTCAATGCTTTGAAAAGGCTTTCTCAACATGATTACAATGTATTTATCGGATACGATGAAACGCTTAGCCACCAAATGTACGCGGGAGCAGACTTCATCCTGATGCCATCGAGGGTGGAACCCTGCGGGCTCAACCAGATGTATGCCATGCGATATGGAACCATTCCGGTTGTGAGGCGAACAGGAGGATTAAAAGATACGGTAGTGGATATTGGTGTTCCTGAAGGCTATGGGATTCTTTTCAACTGGGCTTCTGTTGGTGATGTTTCTCATGCTATTTGGAGAGCCATGGCTTTGTACAACGATAAGAAGAGATTGCATGCCATCCGTGAAAAAATGATGGGGCTCGACTTCAGTTGGGAAAGCAGCGTAATGCAATACCTGGAACTCTATCAGATTGTGAAATAATATTGGAAAGTTTGACTAAATCGAATTTTTATGCATAAAGGAGTGATTGCTGTAATTCTGGGAGGAGGTGCCGGCTCCCGTTTGTATCCGCTTACTGCCACGCGCAGCAAGCCCGCGGTTCCCATTGCAGGCAAGTATCGCTTGGTTGATATTCCCATCTCCAATTGCCTCAATTCGGAAATCACAAGGATGTTCGTGCTCACGCAATTCAATTCGGCATCCCTGAACAAACATATCAAGAACACATATCATTTCAGCATATTCAGTTCGGCCTTTGTAGATATCCTGGCAGCCGAGCAAACACCAGACAACCCGGGCTGGTTCCAGGGAACGGCCGACGCAGTGCGGCAATGCCTCAGGCACCTGCAGCAGCAGGAATTTGAATATGTTTTGATCCTTTCAGGGGATCAATTATATCAAATGGATTTTGGAGGCATGCTCGATAGTCATATTGCCAAAAAAGCCGATATCACCATTGCCACCATACCCGTAGTGGAAAGGGACGCTACTGAATTCGGGATTCTTAAAGCGGATGAAGATCATTTCATCACCGCCTTTATAGAAAAACCCAAAAAAGATGTTTTACCCAAATGGGTAAGCGACACCGGGGCGGAAATGCAAAAATGCGGGCGCATCTATCTGGCCTCAATGGGTATCTACATCTTCAGCAAGAAAATCCTGTTCGACTTATTGCTTGAAGAGAATAGGGATGCAACAGATTTCGGAAAGGAAATCATACCCGCCACCATCGGTAAACAAAAAGTTGTCAGTTACCAATACGACGGATATTGGACCGATATTGGAAATATATATTCTTTCTTCGAGGCTAATCTGGCGCTCACCCAGGACATTCCGCCATTTAATCTGTTTGATAATTCCAAAGCCGTTTATACAAGGGCGCGGATGCTGCCACCGGCCAAGATCAGCGGCAGTACATTGGAGAAAACGGTAATTGCCGAGGGATGCATCATCAATGCTTCCAGGATTGAAAACAGTGTTATGGGCATACGCACCCGCATTGGTGTGGGAACCACCATCGTCAGCTCCTATATTATGGGATGTGACTTTTATGAAACAATTGAAGATATGAATCATGCGCAGCAAAGAGGATTACCCAAGATAGGAGTGGGAGAAAGATGTTATATCCGGAATGCTATCATCGATAAGAATTGCCGTATCGGAAATGACGTAAGGATCAACGGCGGACCACACCTTCAGGATTCCGACCATCCCCTTTACACCGTTAAAGACGGAATTGTGGTAGTGAAGAAAGGATCGATACTGCCTGATGGATTTGTAATTTGATGGCAGGCTAATTCGTTAATTTCAGATAACATCCTGCTGGGCAGGATGTTCTTTTGTATATTTAAAATGACCCGTTCCAAAAAGCCTTAGCGTGTATAAAAAAATGCCATGTCTTCAGCAACTCATATAGCAAAAACAGCTTCTCATAAATTACATGCCAAGCCACGCCTGAATATCTGGCAGATATTCACGATGAGTTTCGGATTCTTTGGGATACAATTTGGATTCGCCTTGCAAAACAGGAATACGAGCCGCATCCTGCGCTCTTTTGGCGCCGACGTTGACCACCTTCCCATGTTCTGGATCGTGGCTCCCCTTGTAGTAATGATTGTG
>CALFNL010000076.1 GCA_937902875.1 uncultured Bacteroidota bacterium
GGCAGAAATATCATAACCGATTCCTGCTCTAATCAATTTAATGTGAGGAAAGGCATGGTCTTGCATGATGGCCCCTGCCCCAACACAAATACAGCAGTGCTTTATTGTCATCGGGTCTCCTAACTTTTGTTCTATTGACTGGCGCTCATATAAAAAGTAGTTTTCGTGAAGGGTTGAAAAACGCAGCTTCAAAAAATTATGAGTTCGCCGGATACATAAATGGGATTCATTAAAAAAATCATCCTCGCAGTTTTTCTTTTGCTGACTATCGAGGGATATGCTGATTACAGGATTGTGATCACTCCATCGGAAGAAACGGATGAATGAATATTTTGTAAAGCCAAGCGCAAACCGCGGGCCTGAGATTATTATAAATTAAATCGAAAACAATCGCCATGAAAGAAAATATAATAGTGACACTCCTATTTTGCGGCATCTCAATGGTGATTCATGGGCAGGCCGCCAACCTGAATTATCCTGAGCCGGAATTTAAGAATGAGGTTTATTTCCTGGATAAGGGCAATAATAAATTAATAAGGCTGGAAAAAGGAAGCTCCAAAATGGAAACCAAAACCAAAATGGGAGGCATGGGGGGTTCGGAAAGTGGTTATGATTTGGACGGATCGAAGTCAGGCGTAAGGCTCAATGAAACCAATAATATCTCATTTGTTTTCTCCACGGGAGCTTCACCATCTACTGCAAATCAGCGATCCGACTCCATAATGCGGGCAAACGGTGTAGATCCCACCATGATGAGCGAAATGCGTTCCATGACGGACCCAACCAATATGATCACCTTATACAAAGTGAATGTTGAAAAGGGAATAAGAAAAGTTCTTTTACAGAAGAGCGGGGGAGCTTTGCCTTTCAGTAACCACAAGACTACCTCGAGCGATAAGTATAGCATCAGCATGAAAAGAATAAGAGAGGGTTATTGGGAGTTGGTGGTTGACAAACATTTGCCCAAGGGGGAATACGCATTTACATTGATGGGATTGGGAGGCACGGGTGGAGACGCAACCTTGTTTTCTTTTGGAATTGACTAGAGAACCTGATGATATGCTGCAGGCTGCCGGAAGCGATACAATTAACAATTGATAATTCAATGAAGCCATTATTGTTATGGATATGAGTCTGAGCAATTAATAAAACTCAGCCCCGTTGAAATAATTGTTGGGGCTCTTAAACCTTTCAATGCCCGCCACGTCTGATTTCTTATTAATTCATTATGTAAATCCCATTAATATGAAAAAGTTTATATCAATTTCTGTCTTATCCATGGCATTCATCTGTATTGCCGCCAGCGGCTTTTCCCAAAGCAAGACTCCCAGGGTTACCAAGCGACAGGTAAACCAACAGGAAAGGATAGGCGGGGGAGTCAAGAAAGGAGAATTGACGCCAAAGGAAACCCGACACCTTGAAGCCCGGGAAGCCAAAATCCAACATGATAAGAAAGTGGCGAAATCAGATGGAAAAGTAACGGGGAAAGAGAGGGCAAAATTAAACAGGGAGGAAAACAGGTCCAGCAGAGCCATCTATCGTCAAAAGCACGATGCTCAGAAGAGAGGTTGATTATCTATTCACCGGAATTTTTCATGCCCCGCCCATGCCAACTGGCGGGTTTTTTTATTCTTTCGGGGCGGCCTGAAATTCGGCGATTTCCTGTTCCCAATTTTCATTCCACTCAACCAAAAAATTATTTCGTCCTTCGCCGGTAAGGATCGTCATGTATTTTTGCTGCACTAATTCCAGCATGGAAAGAAACAAAAAAATGGCGTGTATCCTGTTTTCACAGAGTTCAAATATCTTTTCAATGGATAGGGTCCTTTCTCGTTTTACCAGGTCAAGCATATAGGCCCTGCTTTGTTCCATGGTATAATGATAGTTATATACCACATGCTGAGGCCGATGAGTTCTGTCATATAGCTTTTGCATGGACCGTTCAAAGGCCTTCATCAGTTTAAACATGGTGATCGTCTGAATCTCCGTGCCTTCGCCTGCATCTTCACCAATCCGGGAAAGTTCCTTTTGGATATTGCCTCTCTTAATCATGAGCATGCGTGTAGCTTCCATTTCGGCCATTTTCGCTGAAGCTTCTTTGAAACGCTTGTATTCAAGAATCTTGTCAATCAATTCCTGGCGTGGATCAATTTCATTACCGGCTTCGTCGAGTTCTTTGCGCGGCAGCAGCATACGCGCCTTGATGCGCATGAGGGTGGAGATAAAGAGTATGAATTCACTGCTCAGCTCAATATTCAACTCATCGGCCTTATGAATAAATTCCAGAAAGTCATTGATGATTCTTGTGATCTGAATATCATAAATATCCAACTCGTCTCGCTCTATAAAGAAGAGCAGCAGGTCAAAAGGGCCCTCGAACTGAGAGGTTTTTATTTGATAAGATTCGGTATTCACAAATCCGCGATTTTAGGATAGTAGGAACGGATGCTTTGAGCGACCCGGCACATAGGCAAATGTATTGAAATCTACTGATTCAATTTTTAAAACTATAGGCCAGTCCAATGCCCATCAATTCCTTGATTTGCAATTTGGGACCCCCGGCAGTTCCATCGGATTTTACCGTTTTGGCGTCATCGTCGTAAATCAGGTCAACATTAAAATTAATCGCTATCACCCTGGTCACTTTTACCAACAGGATATTAGTCATATACAAGTCAATATTAGCCGGTTTATGCCTGTAATTTGAAAACAGGTCAAGCCTACCCTGGTAGGAGGCCGATTCGCTAATCTTCTTTTTATAGTTTACGGAGGCAAAAGCACCCATTTCCAGTTTTGTCTTCTTACCGGGATCTACGCCATATGCCCCCGCGGCGGAGAGTGAATCATTACTCACAATGGTCCACCGTGCCGTGATGGGAGAAAGGAAAATCGAGAAATTATCGCTGGGCTGATAACTGATACCTGGTGATACTAATATATAGGCCGGGGCCATAAAATCAGAGGTCAGTATTTTAGAATTATTGTCGGGGTATGAAAAGCCTTTTGCAAACTGGGTTCTGAAATTAAACAGACCTGTTACATACCAGTTTTTCGGGCTGATCCTGTACCCGTATTTTGAAAGAAAATCTATCCGGTCGTCGGCTTTTCGGTTACCGAGGCTCGTGGTGCTTACGATGCCATAGGCAAGATCAAGCGTATTGTTCCAGGAATGTTTACCCTTGGTATAATAAGCATACAGGCTCAGCAGGCTGTTCAGTGACAATGAGGATTTATCGCCTCCCGCTGCCCAATTACTCAAAGCAGCCTGATTTAAATTAGCGTTGACCAATCCTCCAAGTTTCCATAGTTTGGGAATTGTATCATTGGGATCTTTTTTGATTTCTTTGCCTGCGGCCTCTTTCAGCCCTTTCACCGTTGGGTCCTGCGCAAAAACATATCCTGCAGCAGCAACAATCAGCATGGTTACCAGTGTCTTTTTCATGGCTGTTTTTTTTGCAAATGTAAAAATAAGAGGCATTTTTGTTGGCAGGGTCAGTCAACAAAGCAGTATATGAATGGGAATAGATTAAGAATAAATCGCAGTCAGATCCTGAAAAATTACTTTTTCAGCTCATCCCTGATCTCCATAAGCAATTTATCGGTTGAAGAAGGTCCGGCCGGTGCCGCCGCTTTCTTTTTGAGGGCCTTATTCAAACCCTTTATAAGGATGAATAAGACAAGCGCAATGATGGCAAACTTAATAACGGCCGACAGGAATCTGCCATATTTTACCGAGCCCCACATCAGCTTGTCTAAATCTTCCGCGTGTGCAGCCTTCAATGCCGGAGTCAATAGTAGCGGAGTAATTACATCATCAACCAGGGAGGAAATAATAGCTCCAAAAGCCGCTCCAATGATCACTGCAACAGCCAGGTCAACTATATTACCTTTCATGGTGAAGTCTCTGAAATCTTTCATGAATCCCATGTGGAATTGATTTTGGTTACTAAATAAGGTTACACCTATTTGCAAATTAAGTCATTTTTAGCCGCCCGAATAGTCATTGCCAGGGCAACTGAATCGATCCCGCTAATTCTCCTGGTCAATTATTCCGCACGGTTTTCAGGTATGCTCATTTGCATAGCGGCAAATGCCGATTCTGTTTTTTTGCTGCAATTGAATACGATTTATGATAAGGGTAGTGCTTACAAGCGCACCCAGATTGCCAATATCACGCCATTCAAGATGAATGATAATGCAAATCCTCAATTCAATTCTTGAATTGCAGGAGGATCAATGGGCAGGAAATTATACTTACGAAGATCAAAGGTTCACACGGACATGATTTCTTTTTCTTTGGCGGAAAGATGCTTTTCCACGACGGCAGTGTATTTATCCGTAATCAATTGAATGGCTTTCTCAGTGTCTTTGGCAACGTCTTCACTCAGGCCGCCTTTCTGCAATTTCTTGATTTGTTCAATGGCCTCTCTCCTTATATTTCGGATGGCTACTTTGGAATGTTCGCCTTCGTTATGCACTTTCTTCACCAGGTCTCTCCTCCTTTCTTCCGTAAGTGGAGGCAGGAAAATCCGGATGATCACCCCATCATTTTGGGGTGTTACACCTATATTGGCCGCAATAATCGACTTCTCAATAGGCTGAAGCATATTCTTCTCCCAGGGCTGGATGGTTATTGTGCGAACGTCCACCACTGAAATATTACCAACCTGGCTAATTGGTGTTGGTGATCCATAATAATCTACCACTAAACCGTCTAACATTTGGGGATTGGCCCTGCCTGCTCTTATTTTCCCCAATTCCACTTCAAGGTGGCCGATAGCTCTTTCCATGGAGGCCTCGGCCTCCTGGCTAATACTGGATAATTCTTCTGTCATAGAAAAAAAATTGGATGCGTTGCAAAACTAATGAATGGCAGGGTAAAAAAGAATTCGGCAATGTCAGTTCTGTTCAGCCACTGACTTATTAGGATTCAGAGGCATAATCTTGGACTGAACAGGGCGATCAGACAATTCGTCTTCTTCGGCCAGGAATAGCTTTGGCTTGGGTTTGGTAAAATACAGGAGTCCGATTCCTGCCGATGCTACTCCAACCAGCAGTGCGAAAAGATAATTGACACCTATAAAGCTCAGGTAATATGCGGCGACTGCTAATAAAATATTAACGGATACCAGTGTAAAAGTGGTTGCCGTATGGCTCATTCCCCTGTCAAGCAGCAGGTGGTGCACATGGTTGCGGTCGGGACTGAAGGGCGAACGGCGATTGAATATGCGTATGGCAAACACCCTGAGCGTATCATAAAGAGGAACGATGAGTATTGCAACGCCCACAGCAGGAGCAGCATCAATTGGGAATGGAGTTCCCGGACTGTCTGCCACATTGATGAAATGAATAACCAGGATGGCATTAGCCATGCCAATCAACAGTGACCCCGTATCACCCATGAATATGCGGGCAGGAGAATGGTTGAATATCAAAAATGCCAATAAGGTTCCGGCCAGCGCGAATGCAAAAGTTGAGTAAGCCAGATGGCCCACTATATAAAAATAGATTCCGAATACCAAAGAAGTGAACAAACCCAGGCTACCGGCAAGTCCGTCCACGCCATCAATGAGGTTAAATGAATTGATGATGACTATTACTGTGAAATAAGTCAAAGCCAAACTAAAAACTTCGGGCAATTCATGTACACCAAAAAGCCCGTGCATGCTCTTGATGATGATGCCGCCTTTGTAGATTATTATGAATGCGGCAATAATTTGACCGATGAATTTTTTCAATGCGGTGAGCACCAGGATATCATCTTTCAAACCCAGGAAGAATATCACGAGGCAAGCGGCGAAAAAATATTGGAACTCAACGGCGGAATCGAAAGAGATTGTCATCAGGCAGGCCATGATCAATCCTGCAAAAATTCCAAGGCCCCCTAGTGAAGGAATGGGATTTGAATGGCTCTTCCTGGCATTGGGTTCATCAAACAATTTCTTAATGACGGAAACATTGATGATTACCGGAATGGAAGTGTAAGTAATGATAAATGCCAATGCCGTTGCAAGTAAAATCTTATCCATCAAGCCCGTTTAGAGGTGCAAAAATAGAAATATCGCCCTTAACCATCAAGCTTAATACAAATCTATTATTCAATAACTTATGATTAACCCACCAGTATTGTACGCCTATTAATTAATAACGGTTGGCGGAGCGTGTTAGTATTTCAAATTAAATTTATACACAATTTTGCAAAAAATTGCTTTTGTTTAATGTGGGGCGATAATCCACAACTTTAAATTAGCTTTGCTTCCTCATTAAAAAACGGCTATGACAGATCTAAAAAAAATGGCTTCGCAAATCAGAAGGGATATTGTGAGGATGGTGCATGAGGCCCAGAGCGGCCACCCGGGCGGATCGCTGGGATGCGCCGATTTCTTTACCGCGCTATATTTCCAGATAATGAAGCATGATCCAAAATTCAATATGGATGGAATCAATGAAGACATTTTCTTTCTTTCGAATGGCCATATATCTCCCGTTTTTTACAGTGCGCTGGCCAGATCAGGCTATTTTCCCCTGAATGAACTTCATACTTTCCGCAAACTCAATTCACGTTTGCAAGGCCATCCGGCCACGCACGAACACCTGCCTGGAGTACGTGTTGCATCCGGCTCGCTCGGGCAGGGAATGAGTGTTGCCATAGGCGCCGCCCTGGCAAAGAGGCTGAATAAGGATAGCCGTTTAGTTTATTCTTTACATGGAGATGGTGAACTGGACGAAGGCCAGGTGTGGGAATCAATCATGTTTGCGGCCCATCGAAAAGTGGACAACCTGATATCAACCATCGATTGGAACGGACAACAGATTGACGGACCTACCAGGGTGGTGATGAACCTGGGCGATATCAGAAGAAAATTTGAGGCCTTTGGATGGACTACCCTTGAAACAGACGGAAATGATATGGATGCGCTGGTAGCAACATTAAATGAGGCCAGGGAGCTCACAGGAAGCGGCACACCAGTTGGCATTATGATGCGTACCGTAATGGGAAAAGGCGTGGATTATATGGAAGGCCATCACGAATGGCATGGCATAGCCCCCAATGACGAACAATTAAAAATAGCGCTCGCCCAATTACCCGAAACGCTCGGTGACTATTGATTTTATCAGGATCAGAATTACTGTTGTCTAACGTATTGGGATAATCGCATTTTGGTTGTCTTTCACTCTGGATGGGGTTTAGGAGATGGAACTAATTCAGACGATCTTTCAGGCCCCTGAAAAATCATTTGGCTACCGCTTCGGATCCCTGGGTTTCTGCACTTTTACTCTATTTCAATTTGAAGCTAATTTCTCAACTCAAAAGGCTGATTGGCTGCTTTCGCTGAGGGTATCCAGGATGCCAGCAGTGCAATCACCATTACCGTTACCGAGACAGTTATGAAATCCTCCGCCTTCATCTTCACCGGATAATAGTCTATTACAAAAGAAGTGCCTTCCAGCGGAACCAGCTTAAAATGAATTTGCGCGTAAACAAGCATTGACGCGATCGCAATCCCCATTCCCAGGCCCAGTGCAGCCAGGATCGTTCCTTCACTCAAAAATATTTTTTGAATCGTGCCTTTTGAAGCTCCCAGGGCCTGCAATACCTGGATATCCTTTTGCTTTTCCATCACCAGCATGGTCAGGGCGCCTACCAGGTTGAACATGGCTACTGCCAATACCAAAATAAAAATTACATAGATCGCCAGCTTTTCCAGCGACATTACATTGTAGAGACTCCTGTTCTGTTCATATTGAGTGAGCACCTGGTACTGCTTTCCCAGGATACTTTCCATTTGTTGTTTCACAGGCCCTTCCATATCGGCCGTGGTGAGAGCAATTTCGGCGCTGCTGTATTCATCCTTTCCAAAGCTCATACTCTGTTTAACAAAATCCAGATTCGTAAGTATATACCTGTTGTCGAATTCCTGCTGAATGGCGAATGCGCCGGTAGGAATGAGTTTGCCTTCGCTGAATGATGACAGCGGATCATTCAGGTCGCTTACGCCTTTCCGGGGAAGATCCACAACCAGGCTTCCGATGCTCCTGTCACTCATTACACCAATTGCATTTTCCACACCCACACCCATTACCGCCCCCGGCTGTTCAACATCCCCCAGCAAAAACCTGCCTCTTACCAGATTCTTATTGACGGTGGTGACTTCTGTATAATTTGAATCCACCCCTTTGAGTTGAACCATCGCGCTGATATCTCCATTCCTCACCAATGCCTTTTCCTCCGCAATCAGCGAAATGCTCCTGACGCCGGCGATCATTTTGAGTTGGTTCAATTGTATGCCTGACAATTGAAGGGTCTTACCACTTGCCGGTATTATCTTGAGATCAGTGTAAAAAGTGGAATAAAGAGATTTTACAAGGCCTTCAAACCCATTGAAAGCGCTCCAGAGAACCAGGAGTGATGCAGTGGCAAAAGTGATGGCCGTTACGCTTACCCATGAAATAATATTGATGGCGTTGGTTGACTTTTTGGCTTTGAAATATCTCCAGGCAAAAAGGAAGTGCAAGGTTGAAGAATTAAGGTTCGCTAAAAATTAATCATTTTCCGGATTGCCTGCTTTCCCTTCACGGATCTTTCTCAACAGATCTTCCATCTTGAAAGCGTGCTCGAGGGTATCATCAAGATAAAATTTCAATTCAGGCATCCTGCGCAATTGATGTTTTATCCTGGCCGTGAGTTCTTTCTTAATTTCCCAGGAGCGGTCTTCAATTTTACGGAGTGCTTCGCGCCCATTCTTTACCTGAAAAAAACTGAGGTAAATTCTGGCTTCCAATAAATCGGGCGTAATCTTTACCGAAGCAATTGAAACCATGCCGCCATCAACCATCGTGAGCCCAAGGCGCTGAAAGATTCCGTTCAATTCTTCAAACAAGAGTCCGGCCACCTGCTTTTGTCTTTTCCCTTCCTCCATGGCATTAGTTTTTAGTGGCTGTAAATTTAGTTACTTTGCGCCTTAATTACTCTTAATAATCTATTGCTGCATAAATGAAAAGCCTTGGCACTATTTTTCAATACATAAAACGCTATCCAAAGTTAGTATTCGCTTATTTCACCTTCAATGTGCTGTCCACCATATTTTCCCTGATTTCACTCACATTGCTGAGCCCCTTTCTTATGCTGATCTTCAATGTGGACAGCGGAATCAGGAATATTCCGGCAAAAACAAATTTCCTTACCGGCGCCCTGAACCAGTTCAAGAACCTGGTGAGGACCATGACCGATTCGGATGAGGGAAAAATAAGAGCATTGGGTTTGATATGCATAGTGGTGGTTATAGCGGTCATATTGAAAAACCTGTTCTTTTACCTCGCCATGTACGTGCTCAATCCAATTCGTAACAGAATTTTGAATGACATGCGTTCGGATATGTTTCAAAAGATCCTGAATTTGCCAATCGGTTATTTCAATGAACAGCGCAAAGGCGATATCATGAGCCGCCTCACCAACGACCTGCAGGATGTGGAATTCAGCACGGTGAGTTTCCTGGAATCATTTTTCAGAGAACCCATCACCATCATAGTGTTCCTGGCATATATGATCAGCACGAGTCCCGAGCTATCCATTTTTCTCATGGTGTTTTTGCCCGTATCCGGTTTCATAATCGGACGCATAGGGCGTTCCCTCAAAAGAGTATCCACCAGGGTACAGGAAAAACTGAGCTCCATTCTTTCCATCATTGATGAAACTCTCGGCGGCATGCGGGTGGTAAAAGGTTTCAATGCCGAAGGCCAGCAACTGCAGAAATTCAATGATGCCAATGAAGACCTCCTGCATATTAAGAATAAGGCCAACCGAAGAAGGGATATGGCCTCGCCGGTATCAGAATTACTGGGTGTAGCAGCCGTTTGCTGTGTGCTGTACTATGGCGGAAGGCTGGTTCTCAAGAATCAATTTTCCCTGGGTGGCACAGATTTCCTTGCATATATCGCAGTATTTACGCAGATCATCAATCCACTGAAATCGCTCAGCGCTGCTTCTTACAATATTCGCCGGGGAGCGGCCAGCATTGAAAGAATACAGAGCCTCATCCGGGAACAGGAAGCCATACAGGAAATACCCAATCCGGTTCCTATTAATAAATTTGAAAAGAATATACTATTCATCAACGTAGCCTTCAACTATGGTGAGGCAAGCATCCTGAAGAATATCAATCTTAGTATTGAAAAGGGAAATACCATTGCTATTGTTGGATCTTCAGGATCCGGCAAATCAACCCTCGCTGACCTCGTTCCCCGCTTTCACGATGTGAGCTCGGGTGAGTTACTGATCGATGGAGAAAACATCAGGAATTATTCGCTGAAAGGGCTCCGGGCCCTGATGGGTATTGTTACCCAGGAACCCATACTCTTCAATGATACAATTGCCAACAATATTGCATTGGGGCAGCCAGGCGCCTCATTACAGGAAATTGAAAGGGCAGCAAGGATCGCGAATGCCCATGACTTCATCATGCAGAAAGAAAAGGGCTACCAGTCCAATATAGGCGACAGGGGAAGCAAATTAAGCGGTGGGGAAAGGCAGCGTTTGACTATAGCAAGAGCTGTGCTCAAGAATCCTCCCATACTCATCCTCGATGAAGCCACATCCTCCCTCGATACAGAAAGCGAAAGGCTGGTACAGGATGCCATCAACCGGCTCATGGAAGACCGAACATCCATTGTGATTGCACATCGCCTTTCCACAGTGAGGCATGCCAATGAAATCATCGTTATGCAAAAAGGTGAAATTGTTGAAAGGGGAACCCATGATCAATTATTGAAATCCAGGGGCATGTATCACAGGCTGGTGGAAATGCAGGAAGTAAAATGAGATTTTTGCAAATTTCCAGGCAATTAGCACACTAATATTTTCTGATAAGCACAACGCCGGCTATGAGCAGCAGCACTCCCACAATCCTGCCAGCCGTAATTTCCCTGGTTGCCATTCCCAGCCAACCGAAATGATCAATAATAACGGCTGCCAATAGCTGCCCTGCAATCACCAATGCAAAAGTGAGGGTAGTGCCCAGGGAAGGCACGATGAATGTAATTATAGCTACATAGAATGCGCCAATCAAACCTCCCGTGAACAGCCATAGCGGAGCCGATTTAAGACCGGTCCATTGGAAATTTTCTTTCCTGCTAATAAAAATATATAAAGCCAGCACCAGTGTACCCGTAAGGAAAGATATGAAGGCAGCGATCACAGCTCCTCCCCCTACTCGAGAGAGCCTTGAATTGATACCCGCCTGTATGGGGAGAATGGAACCCGTAACTGCCGTCAGCATCATCAGCAGTATATATTTTGTTTGCATATTATGAAAATAAAAAACCGTCCGCTTTTACTGGACGGCTGTTATAAATTTAGTAGCTGCTACTCTTATTGCACATTTGGATTTTTTGCATAGCCCATTTTGGCTTCGATGCTTAGTGTAGCATGGGGCACGGCGCGCAATCTGGCTTTGTCAATCAGTTTACCCGTTACGCGGCATATCCCATAAGTTTTGTTTTCTATACGCATGAGAGCTTTCTCCAAATGATCAATATATTGTATCTGCCTGCTGGCCATCTGGCTGAGCTGTTCCCTTTCCATGCTGATGCTTCCATCTTCCATGGTCATATACCTGTTTTCACTCTCGTCTCCGCCCATATCATCCTTCCTGGTGATAAGCCCCTGCAAATAGGCCAATTCCTTCTTGGCCGCTTCCAGTTTCCGGAGAATCAAATCCTTAAATTCCACAAGTTCGGTATCACTATATCTCATACTGGGTCCGCTTTGATTGTTTTCCGGCTGATCCAGGACGGATTTTGTGAAATCCGGTTCATACTTTCTGGCTGCCGTGGTTGTTAATTTTGGTAATATAACTGGTTTGATTTCCCTCTTGGGTTCTGGTTTGGCGTGGTCTTTCACCACTTTCTTGATTTCAGGAAATTTATGCACAGAAGCAGGTTCATATTTATGGACATGATTATCGTCTTTATGGATATGCTTCTCATCTTTATGTACATGCTTCTCCACTTTTTTGACGATTTCAACCTTTTTTGCAGGCATTGGCTTATGGGCAACCGGCTTGGCTGGCTTTTTAGCAGCCGGCTTCCTGGCCTCCACCTTTTTTGCAGGCTTGGCAACAGGTTTCCTGGCTGGCTTTGAAGGCTTGGCCAGTTTTTTTGGAGCCGACTTTTTAGCAGCAACAGCCTTCTTTAGGGGCTTTGCAGCTTTTTTGGGAGCCGCTTTTTTTGCCGCTTTCTTATTGATTGCCATGCTATTATGCTTTTTTTGTAACAAATACTTTTAAAGATATATCATTTACTTCAATTTCAGTGCCATCGACAATATCGGGTACTAACTCAATATCGTCTGCCAAAATTTCCGCGCAAATATAGTCATTAAATTGAGTGATGCTAGGTTTCAGGGTTTCATTTTCTGAGAGCTTCACCAATATTCGGTCAGTGAGTTCAAACCCACTGTCCTTGCGGATTTTCTGGATTCTATTCACCAATTCCCTGGCATTTCCTTCGCGCAGCAATTCAGGTGTAACCGATACGTCCAGAGCCACCGTAAGATCGCCTTTGTTGGCAACCATCCAGCCCGGAATATCCTCACTTTGAATATCAACTTCATTCCGGGATATGACCACGGGCTCAGATCCAACCTGCACTGTGATGGAACCCCCCGTTTCCAGTCTTGAAATATCTTCCTGGCTCATTAGGCTCATGATTTCGGCCACAGCCTTCATTTTGGAACCCAATTTCTTTCCCAGGGCCACATAATT
>CALFNL010000077.1 GCA_937902875.1 uncultured Bacteroidota bacterium
ATTCCGGCCATTTTACAAAACCATCATTTCAGAACAATTGAATCTTTCAAATTTCCGCAGGTGGGCATTTTAGCTCCAAAATAAGGATTCTGAATATCGGGAGTACTGCTCAACCAATCAGCGCCCTGGTTGTTGAATGCCATTGGGCAATTGAGAAGATAAATTTTTTGTCCATCATAACGAACCGTTCTGATGAGGTCGAATAAGGCACCCGATATCATTTGGAACTCTTTTCTTTTGGCTTCAATATCGTTTTCACCCAGTAATCCCTTTCCTTCACTGCTAATAGTGCCGGTATATGATAGGGCCGTTGGTATGATAATATTGTTACTATCACTCTTTTTCAATTCATTCAAATTGAGACTATCCGCTGCCGATATCAGCGCCAGTGTACTGCGGTTAACTTTAACCGTGTCACTTGCAAACAATCCGTCTTTCAGGAGGTAATAACTATTCAATATTCTTTCGAAAGAACTGTTAAACGCGTCTGAATGTTCCGATTTTACCGGTTCCGCGCCAACCTTCTCTCCCACCTTCTTATCTCCTGAATTGCAAGCCCATAACAGACCCAATGAAATGATTGCGATATATGGCTTCATGGATTCAAAAAAATTTCACGCAAATGTAAGGCTAAATTGTATGCCGTGATCTTTGTGTTACCTTTGCAGGCAGTTTTAACAAATGATAGTTTAATATGTTGGCAGGATTTCAGGATCTAAGTTTTGAATTTGGAGCGAGAACCATTGTAAGAGACGCTACCTGGCATATACAACCTAGTGAAAGAATAGGCCTCATAGGTTATAATGGTACCGGCAAATCGACCCTGTTGAAGGTATTGGTGGGAGAATATCAACCATCTGGAGGAAGCGTTGAAAAGGGCCGGGATGTCTCGATAGGATATTTGCACCAGGACCTCCTGAGCTTTGACAGCAACGATACAATCTTGCAGGTTGCATTGGGCGCATTTGAAAAAGTGACGCGGTTGGAAAAAGAAATTGAGGTATTGGGAAAGGAATTGGAAATCCACCATGAAGACGAACGCCTGCTCCACGAATACTCAAACAAATTACATGAGCTGGAATTACTGGGCGGCTATACCATCCATCACAAAACAGAAGAAGTATTACAAGGCCTCGGATTTTCGCAAATTGACCTGCAGAGGCCTTACCGGGAATTTAGTGGCGGTTGGAGAATGCGTGTATTGCTTGCCAAAATGATCCTGCAGCAACCCGACCTCTTACTATTGGATGAACCTACCAACCACCTTGATCTTCCATCAATAGAATGGCTGGAAAAATACCTGCAGCATTACAAGGGGGCGGTTGTGATAGTGAGCCACGATAAGTATTTCCTTAATAGAATGGTAACCAAAATTGTTGAGCTATACCAGCAACAATTGCATATCTATAATGGTAATTACGATTTTTATGAACAGGAAAAGGAAATGCGAATGGATATGCAGCAAAGAGCTTTTGAAAACCAGCAGGAATTTATTCGCCAACAGGAGCGCTTTATAGAGAGGTTCAGGGCCAAGGCCTCCAAAGCCGCTGCCGCCCAGAGCGCCATGAAGCGGCTTGAAAAACTCGAACGCATTGAAGACGTAACCATTGACCGCCCTGAAATAAAAGTGAATTTCCAGATTGACAGGATACCTGGAAAAATAATATGCAATCTGAAAAATATTTCGAAGGCATTTGGCCCCATTAGGATTCTGAACAATGCAGATGCGGAGATCAACCGTGGTGATAAAATAGCCCTGATCGGCGCCAATGGGAAGGGAAAATCAACCCTGCTCAGGATCATTGCAGGCGCAGAAACATTTGAGGGACACAGGAACTGGGGTCATAATGTAGAAGAGAGTTTTTATGCGCAGCATCAGTTAGAAGCCCTGAATCTGAACCATACTGTTATTGATGAAATGAAAGAATGCGGCAGTCAGAAAACGGAGCAGGAACTCAGAACCCTTCTAGGCTGTTTTCTTTTCAGTGGGGATGATGTGGAAAAGAAGATAAGGGTTTTGAGTGGTGGAGAAAAGGCCAGAGTTGCCCTTGCGAAAACCATTGTCAGCAAGGCGAATTTTCTCATCCTTGATGAGCCAACCAACCATCTTGACATGCTTTCCATTGACCTGCTGATAGAGGCATTGAAGCGTTACCAGGGAAGCCTGGTACTGGTAAGCCATGATCGGCATTTTATTTCGAGAACGGCCAATAAGATATGGGAAATTGAAAACCTTGAAATAAAGGAATTTTCCGGTGCCTATGATGAGTGGGTGGAATGGAAGGAAAGAATGGCTAAGCGGGGAAACGGGAACCATGATTCATCAACTCCCGCAATTGAAGTAAAAGTAAAAACAAAGGTGCTTGCAGGTTCAGAGAAGCAGAACCAAACTGCCAAACATAAGGATGGTAAAAAGCAGGTGAATAATTCAGCCCATTCAAACCATATAGCGCCCGGGAAGGCAATACCCGCGAATGACAAAGAATCTAAAAAAGAGCTGCAAAAGCAGCAGCGTTTATTCCAGCAATTGGAGGAGAAGATCGCCGGCCTGAACCTCCAGAAAAATTCGCTGGAAGAACTATTGTCATCCCCTGGCATTTATGCGGAAAAGGGGAAATTCCTGAAGGCTGAAACTGATTATAAGAAGATTTCAGAAGAACTGAATACGGCGAATGCAGACTATGAAAAAGTATTTGAAAGGCTGATGGTCTTGGAACAACAGCTAGGGAAATAATGCCAGTATTAAGCCTGGGCTCATTTATATCCGCTGGCTATTACAAATTCCCCTGGAACCAGATAACCTTCGCCTTCCTGGAAAACTTTTATAGAGTGCAGGTATTCCTTTTTTACTTCTTCTTTTACCCACTCTTCAAATTTGAAATATGCCAGGGCTACGGGACCTCCTTCAAACGCCGCTGCACAGGCTTCTGCCGCAGTTGCGTAGGCAAGTTGGGTTAACAGTCGTTCCATCCGGATGTTCTTAAATCCCGCAGCTTCAAAGCTTCGTTTAAGCATATCCTTATTGCCCAAATTAAAAAACATGGGGCAAACTTCGGAACTGACCCTTTTGTCTACAATCTCAAAGATTTCCGCCCATCCGCACTGATCACGCTGGCCCCAAACAGCAGCGACTGCTCTCCCACCGGGCAACAATGCCCTATGCAATTCCTGCAGCGCTTTAATTGGCCTGGGAACATACATCAGGCCCAATGCGCAGGCTGCCAGGTTGAAGCTCCCTTCCGGAACATCGAGGCTCTCAGCTTCCATTCTACTGAACTGAACCTGGTCGATATTCTTTTGATAGCCGACCTGCCTGGCTATATTCAACATTTTTTCTGAGATATCGGTGGCCAGAATAAAGCCTGACTTACCCACAGTTTCCGCCATCCTGAAGCTTACCAAACCCGTTCCGCAGGCAATTTCAATAACCCTTTCGCCAGGTTGCAAGGCAGCCATCTGTAACATGAGGTCCTGAGCGGGCCGGAGTTGCCACTGCCAGGATGATTCATAATATGCGGCAGCCCTATCCCAGCCATATCGCTGAATCCTTCGTTGCAAATTGGGCTCCATTATCAGTTTTGTTTGGTTGAATTAATGCGCACCCCACGAACACATTCCTGGCCGCGACTGAATACATCCAGATAAGGACTGTGCCTATCCGCTTCGTCAAGTAAGTGTAGGATTTCCGCCTCGGAAGCTTCGGATTCAATACTAACAGTATAACGCACATGTAAATAGCCGGGCGCCTGCTTACTGGTTCCAAACAACGCGCCATCGTCGTAGTCTGCCTGCACCTCAACTTCAAGTGCCTCAATGGGAACATTCATCCTGGCCGCATAGAGCATGTATCCAATGGCCAGGCAGCTTCCCAGCGCGGCGCGTCCATAAACGCCAGGCGTAGCGCCGGCCGCATTCCCTCCCACAGATTCTGGCATGTCTGCCTTGAGTTTCCATTCGCCTTCCGTAATCTCGCAGGTTAGTCCGTCAACGATTCTTGCCCTTGAAACGCCTGTACCCAGGCCAAGGGAGGGCTTAAGAGTAAGAGCCTTAATACTCCTGTCCACTGCTGTTTTGATCTTATTGAAATTCTCCATAATCAAAGATTTTAGTCGCGATGCGTGCGATTCCTAAAGTTAAATCAAATGAATGGACTCCAACTAAGGAGTGAGGTTTCAAATGTCTGAATCCACCTTCATAAAAACCATCCGCCTCATATCGGGGAATTTTTCCGGCAGGCGCTATCCGCATTTCAGTTCATCAATCGGAGCAGAGTCTGGCATTGTGAAGTGCATACTTTTTTTATGAAAACAAAAATTAACCCCACCCTTGGCTTCGCGAATGCTAAAATACCCTGTAGTTTTGTTCCTGAAACGGAATACAGTATCGAACCGCCAGAATATTTTCAAATTCCAAAACTTTTTTCCGTCAATCGTGTAATAGTTTTCAAACCCTGTCCTTATTCATTGGTATTTATCAAAAAACCAGTCAGGCCATTCATTTAATCAAAAAATATTCCTTATGCCAATCGTAAAAGTAATTGAGGTCATTGCTTATTCTGAGAAAGGCGTTGATGATGCCATTCGCGTTGCGGTAGCAGAAGCTTCCAAGACAGTCCGTAATATTGACTCCGTTTTTGTGAAGGACATCAAGGTGCACGTGAAAGACGGCAAAGTCACTACATTCGGAGTGATTTGCAAGATTTCATTCAGGATTGATTGAGCCTTAATCCTCTTTTCTCTTCATTGGTCCAACGAATCTTTATTTGCCGGTTTTTTTAGAGAACACCGCAGTGGGTATTATTGTCTATTTAAAGCGGAACCTATTTATGTGTGATCAGGATTTGTTTGAATCTCTTCCTGCCTGGGATTCTATTCAAGCCTGAATAAACTGGTATTTCCTTAATTCGGGAGGGCCTGAAAAGGCCGAGGAGATCGAATGCAGGCATACTCAGATTCAGGCAGGCCCGGCAAAGATCCCAAAGCCCAAAATCACAATTGTTCGGGTCCACGATATCGGTCTCATCCGGCCACTAATTCTTCCTTGGCCACTTTATTATAGTCATCCGTTAGTTTGCGTTGTATTTCGTAAGGAACAGAAACATATTCAAAGAATTTCATTTTGAATTTGGCTCTTCCCTGTGTAATGGAGCGGATTGAAGATGAATAATCATGCATTTCCGCCTGGGGCACTTTGGCTATCACTTTTGTAAAATGCCCCTCTGTATCTATACCTTCCACGATTGCCCGCCGGGTTTGCAAATCGCCCATCACCGAACCGGTAATTTCTTCAGGGCACAAAACTTCAACCTGCAAAATGGGTTCCATCAATTGCGGATCAGCCTGTTGAAATGCCTGCTTGAATGCCATGAGCCCGGCTATCTTAAAAGAAATATCGTTACTGTCAACCGGATGCATTTTGCCATCGAATATTGACACTCTCACATCTCTCACATAAGATCCGGTAAGAGGTCCTTCATTCATTTTTTCCATTACCCCTTTTAATATGGATGGAAGAAAACGCTGGTCGATGGCGCCTCCCACTATACAGTTGTAAAAAACGAGTTTGCCTCCCCAGGGTAATTCATGCACGTCTCTGCCTCTCACATTCATTCCTGTCGGATCAGGCATGCCTTCAAACCAGGGCTCGATGCGCATGTGCACTTCCCCGAATTGACCGGCGCCTCCGGATTGCTTTTTATGGCGGTAAACTGATTCAGAGACCCTCCGGATTGTCTCCCGATAGGGTATCCGGGGCCTTATGAACTTCACTTCAACTTTATAAAGATGCTCTATCTTCCATTTAATAACGGCAAGGTGCATATCCCCCTGGCAGTAAAGCAATGTTTGTCTCAATTCCGGTGACACCTCCACCAAAATTGTGGGATCTTCTTCCCTCAATTGATGTAGGGCAGTGGACAATTTTTCTTCTTCTCCCTTTTTTGCCGCCTCAATAGCGACACTCATGTTAGGAGGAGGAAATTGAATGGGTTGCAGTTCGAGATTATTACCCCGATCGTGCAGCGTATTGTTGATATGCGTATTTTTCAGCTTTAATGTGGCTCCAATATCGCCGGCACTAAGTTCATTCACATTATTGCGTTTGTTCCCTTCCACAACAAACAATTGGTTAAATTTTTCGAAGGAGCCCGTTGACTCATTTACCAATTCCGTTCCTGATTTAATGGTTCCGGAAAACACCTTAAAAAAAGACATCTCTCCCACATGGGGTTCGGATATTGTCTTGTATATGAATATGCAGGCGGGGCCATTGGCATCACAGGGAAGTAAAGTACCGCCAACTGTTTTTTGAGGAGGCATTTCATTTGCGCTTGGACAAACATTGTCAATGAATCCCATCAGCCTTCCACTGCCCATATTTCGTTCGGCCGACAAGCAAAACAAGGGGAACAGGTCGTGATTGATCATGGCCTTCTTCATGCCTTCCTTCAATTCGTCTTCTTCCAGCTCTCCTTTGTCAAAATATTTTTCCATTAGCGATTCATCGTTACTGGCTACCGCCTCAATTAACTCCTTGTGGAGGTTATCCGCTCTGGATCGCTCTTCCTCGGGGATTGGTAATTTTTCGGGTTTGCCACCTGCATCTTTGAATTTATACAGGGTCATTCGCAACACGTCGATAATGCAATGAAAGCCCTCTCCCTGTTGTAATGGGTATTGCACTACTACCAAATTGTTCCCAAAATGCTGTTTCGCCTGCAGAACCGTCTTGTCGAAATCAGCTTTCTCATGGTCAAGCTTGTTTACGGCGAATATCATCGGGGTCTTGAATTTTTCTGTGTATTCCCAAATTATATCAGTACCCACTTCAACGCCCATTGCAGCATTGAGCAGCATTACCCCGGTATCGGCAACGCGTAAAGCTGAAATCACTTCGCCTACAAAATCGTCGTAGCCGGGAGTGTCAATGATATTGATCTTGTATCCCCTCCACCTGCTATGCATGAGTTTTGAAAAAATGGAGTTTCCTCGTTCCTGTTCCAGTTCATGGTAGTCTCCTACAGTATTTCTTTCTGCAATTGTTCCCCTGCGGGAGATCAATCCGGCCTCAAATAGCATGCATTCCGCAAGCGTGGTTTTACCTGCGCCAGCGTGACCGAGCAGAACTACGTTCTTCACATGGGAAGTATCAAATTCGGCAGCCATGGCAAACAAATTTATAAGTGAAAAAAAATTATATTCTGTGTGAGTTTATATGCAACTATGCTATGCAGGAAATGATTTTTATATTCCTGCACCCAAACGCTTCATGCAAATTGAAAAGAGTAGTTTTTATGTGCGTTCCAGAAAATGATGGAAATCGGTTTTCAGATCATTCAGTGTCTGACTGAGATCCTGGAATTCTTCGGATAATTTTTCGTGATCTGAAACAACCTCGTCAAATGTTCGGGTATCGTCATTGCCAATTTGAACACTGGCTATTTTTTCGTGGGATTTAATGTTCTGCTTGAGGTCGTGGATGTTGATAAGCTGGATGTGGAATTGGTTTTGATAGTGTTCAACTTCTTTCAGGGCTTCCTTGTTTATCAAGTGAGCCGCGGCTTTCTGCAACTCACCCTTCATGTGCGCGAGATCTTCGCGTTGAGAACGCAATGCCTCTCTCCAGGTATTGCATTCCCGTGACAACTGTGCAACGTCTGCGGTAACCATGGGCATAAGTTTTATGATTAACAAATAAAGAACTCTTGCTTTCCACGGGACCGGAATTATGATTGATATAAATTTAAAAAGAATTTTACTAAAAGAGCAATCCTGTGCAAAAAATGTCAGATTATTATGGCCAAGGCGTAGTGAAAATGAGAAAATGAAAAGGCCGTTCAGAAGTTCCTGAACGGCCTCATGATCTTTATTGAACCATGGATCTTATTGTGTTATCAAAGGAATGATGGCTCTCTTTTCATCCAATATGCATTCTACAAAGTATTCTCCCTTGGCAAAAGTGGTCACATTCAAGCGGTTCACATTGTTGGAGGCCGTAGTAATCATCAATTTCCGGCCAACTCTGTCATATATGGTCACCCTTACCGGGTTTGGAGGTAGTTTCGAGAATATCAGGAAGGCCTCTCCATGTGCTGGCGTAGGACTGATCTTACACCTGATATCTCCCAGATAATGCCCTATATCAGGCAGGAAGAAATAAGGTTCTGAATCTCCGCTGCAGCCATTGGCTCCTGTTACATTTACTTTATACACTCCATAACCTTTGGGTTTGTATACTTTGCCGGTTGCGCCAGGGATCAATTGCCCGTCTTTATACCATTGGTAGGATGATGCTATGGAGCATTCCAGGGTATTGCCGGATTGGGTTATTGTGGCAGCACCGTAATCCACTACATTAATGGTAATTGTATCGTTCACAGTTGTTCCGCATTTGGTAACAGATACTATATAACTGGTAGAATTGAAAGGATTCGCCAGCGGATTAGCGATGGTGGTATTGTCTAAACCGGAAGACGGTGTCCATACAAATGAAGCTCCAGGGTTACCTGCATCCAATTGTACGGTATTGCCGCGACAGATTGTGGTATCATTTCCAAGGTTTACTATCAGCGGTATGCCACTGATATTGATTGGTTTGCTCACCGAAGTGGTGATACCTGCATTTGTAGTAACCATCAGAATTACTGTATAGGTGCCTGGCGCCAGGTAGTTGTGAGCTGGGTTCTGTTGGTTCGATGTATTGCCATCCCCAAAATCCCAACTCCAATTGGCTATGGATTGGCCGCAGGAGACTACCGTACTGCCTGTAAATTGAACCGCAGCGGGTAGGCAATTAGCCAAAGAGCTATCAATTCCAAAGTTTACCGCGAGGGGGAATTTTGGTGAAATCTTAATTGTATCTGTTCCTGCACAGCCGCCCAATGTAACATCTACCCAGTATTTACCAGGGAATGCAGCTACAATGGTTTGACTGGTAGCACCTGTACTCCAGGCATAGCTTGCTCCGGAATTGCCGGCATCCAGCGTGAGTGTGTTACCGAGGCATATAGCAGTATCATTGCCAAGGTTCACCGTGATACCTCCACCCGGAACAATTACCGAGCTCGAAGTAGTAGAAGGCAGCCCACTACTGGGTGTTACGGTCAACATAACAGTGTATGTGCCGCTTGTCGCATAGTTATGAACAGGATTCTGCGACGTTGATGTATTGCCATCCCCGAAATCCCAAAGCCATCCTGTAATGCTTCCTGTGCAAATTGTAGACGCATCATTGAATTGCACACTTACTGGTATACATGAAGGCGTTACCACATAAGTGAATATAGGTGTTACAGCGGGTTTCAGGCCAACATTTATATTGTCTGTTCCGGTGCATCCGCCATTGGTAACAGTTACAGAATATAGTGTGGGTGCAAATCCGGTAACAGTCAGGGTTTGGGTGGTAGCGCCTCCAGGATTCCAAAGGTAGGTTGATCCAGAATTGCCGGCATCCAGTATAAGATTGCTTCCCAAACATAATGAAGTATCGTTACCCAGGTTTACTACCAGGGATCCTGATGTGGTAATATTAATTGCATCGTTGCTGCTGCAGCCACCTTGTGTAACCTGAACAGAATAGGTTCCTGTTGAATTCACAGAAATGGTCTGCGTTGTGGCCCCCGTACTCCAGAGATAAGTGGCGCCCGCATTTCCTGCATCCAGGGTAGTGCTTGTTCCTGTACAAATGATGGCATCGGGTCCAAGATCAACAACGGGACCAGGGTTCACTGTCACATCAATGGCATCATTTGCACTACATCCACCCTGGCTTACCTGTACTGAATAAGTGCCGGCTGCATTTACAGAGATAGTTTGTGTAGTAGCGCCTGTGCTCCACAAATAAGTAGCACCCACATTGCCCGCGTCAAGCATAATACTTGAGCCTGTGCAAATAGTTGCATCAGGGCCGAGGTTCACTACCGGTGGAGGATTTATGGCAACATTTATGGCATCATTTCCTGTACAGCCACCCTTAGTTACCTGCACGGAATATGTTCCGGCGGCATTGACAGAAATAGTCTGGGTAGTGGCACCTGTGCTCCACAAATAAGTAGCGGCGGCTACTCCGGCATCCAATGTTATACTGGAGCCGGTGCAGATAGAAACATCCGGACCAAGATTTACAGCAGGACCGGGATTCAGAGTTATATTGATGGCATCATTGCTGTTGCAACCTAATTTAGTAACCTGCACTGAATAGCTTCCGGCTGAGTTGACAACTATAGTTTGAGTGGTGGCACCTGTGCTCCACAAATAAGTGGATCCTGCATTTCCTGCATCGAGCGTTACTGAGGAGCCAGCGCAGATAGTTGCATCAGGTCCCAGATTTACAACCGGTGGCATATTCACCGTAATATTGATCGCATCGCTGCCCGTGCATCCACCTTTTGTTACCTGTACCGAATAGGTTCCGGTGGAATTCACAATTATGGTCTTGGTGGTTGCTCCGGTATTCCACAAATAAGTGGCGCCTGCAATACCTGCATCGAGCGTGATACTTGAGCCGGCACAAATGTTGGCATCAGGGCCCAGATTAACTACTGGCGCGGCATTCACCGCCACATTTATAGCATCATTTCCTGTACATCCGCCCTGGGTTACCTGCACAGAATAAGTTCCGGCAGAATTGACTACAATAGTCTGAGTTGTTGCACCAGTGCTCCACAGATAAGTGGCGCCCACATTACTTGCATCGAGTGTGATGCTTGAAGCACCACAGATTGTTGCGTCAGCACCGAGATTTACGACTGGCAAAGGATTTACGGAAACATCAATCGCATCGTTGCCACTGCAGGCACCTTGAGTTACCTGCACAGAATAAGTTCCGGCAGCATTTACGGAAATAGTTTGTGTAGTAGCACCTGTGCTCCAGAGATAGGTTGCACCCACATTGCCCGCATCAAGTGTAATGCTTGATCCGGAACAGATGGTGGCATCCGGACCCAGATTTACTACAGGCAAAGGATTTACAGCAATATCTATCGCATCGTTACCACTGCAGGTGCCCTGTGTTACCTGTACTGAATAGGTTCCGGCAGCATTTACGGAAATAGTTTGTGTAGTTGCGCCTGTGCTCCACAGATAGGTAGCACCCACATTGCCCGCATCAAGTGTAACGCTTGAGCCCGCACAGATCGTAGCGT
>CALFNL010000078.1 GCA_937902875.1 uncultured Bacteroidota bacterium
TTCAGACTTGTGCTCTTCCGATCTTTTCCATAATATAAAGTATATCGTTGCAGACTTTCTATAATCAGAAAATTCAATGGCATCCAAATGGGTCCCCTCCAATTGTAATTTCCGCCAAATAAATTAGAATCCGATTCACCGGGTGTGTATCTGACCGTTTCGGTTTGCCCGTCAATCTCAAAATGATAAGGATGTTCAAGGTGGTATTTGGATAAGGCCCTGATTCCATAATCTGAGAAAAATTCATTCGGATCCAGAACCCTTTTTAAGATCCGCGTCATTCTAAAGCTCCTCAAAAGCGACAATAAATGTCTCTCATCCTTATTTTTCTGATGCCAGCGTGAAACATGGCCGGCGAGGCCGGGTCTGTTTTTGAGAATCCAATCCATTCTTTCAGACAGGTCCTTTATTTCGCGCAACAGTTCGTCTTCAATTATTTCAACGGCGAATAGCGGAATGGCGCCGACCAGTGAACGCGCTTTCAGCTTGATAGTATCGTCATTGGGCAGCCGAAGTATATCATAAAAGAATTGATCTTCTTCATCCCAGAGACCGGTCCCTCCTTCGCCCATGGTATTGATGGCCTCGGAAATATAGAGGAAGTGTTCGAAAAATTTGGTGGCCATGTCTTCATACACGGGATTATATATGGCCAGCTCAAGGGCGATGCGGGTGAGGTTGATGGCATACATGGCCATCCAACTGGTTCCATCGGCCTGCTCGATAATCATACCTTCGGGGAGTATGGCGCTCCGGTTCAGAACCCCAATATTGTCCAGTCCCAGAAAGCCTCCCTCGAAAATATTATTGCCTTGCGCGTCTTTTCGGTTCACCCACCACGTGAAGTTCAGCATCAATTTATGAAATATCGTTTCCAGGAAAGGCAAATCGGGCTGGCCATTGTTATGGAGTTGATCAATTTTATACACTCTCCATGCTGCCCAGGCATGAACCGGCGGATTGGCATCACTGAAATTCCACTCATAGGCCGGTAATTGCCCGTTTGGATGCATATACCTCTCATGCGTAAGCAGCAGCAATTGATCTTTGGCGAATTCCGGATCGATCAGTGAAAAAGGAATACAATGAAAAGCCAGGTCCCAGGCAGCATACCAGGGGTATTCCCACTTGTCGGGCATGGAAATGACCTGCTGATTCCTCAGGTGTTTCCATTCATGATTCCTTCCCTTCCTCCGTTCTGCCGGTGGAGCGGGTTGATCAGGATCTCCATGCAACCAGAGGTCAATTTCATAATAATAAAATTGCTTACTCCATAGCATACCTGCAAAAGCCTGCCTTTGTATCAGTTTTTCGTCGCCTGACTGTATTTCCTTTTGCAGATCGGCGTAAAAAGCATCCGCTTCCTGAATTCTCAAGGCAAATACCTCGTCAAAGTCTTCGAAAGAACGGCTGTTATTATTGGCTTCCAGCCTTAGCCGAATAGTATATGATCCCCCCGCTTTAATTACCTGATCGTAGTTGATAGCTGCCCTGGTACCTTGAGGATCGTCATTCACCGCCTCGGTTTGCCCTCGAACTATAAAGTCATTGATGCCATCCTTGGCGCTGGCATTCTTGTTCTGGCCATTGTATAGTCTTTCAAGGTTGTTCTCATTTTCACAAAACAACAGCGGAGCCTTTTGATCAAGGTGCAGGATAAAATCGCCCAAATCCTTATGGAAAATATTGATATCTCCGTCATTGGATGAGATCAGGGAAGGCCGGTAGTCGCTATAGCCCCAGCTCCAGGTGTTGCGCGCCCAAATACAGGGAAGGATATTCAAAGGGGCATCTTCGGGTCCACGGTTTTCCACGGTGATTCTTATGAGCAGGTCTTCCGCATCGGCCTTGGCGTATTCTATAAATACATCAAAATATTTATCCTCATCAAATATCCCTGTATCGATGATTTCAAATTCCGGATCAAGCCGGCTACGATTCCCGTTTTCTTTCACTAACAACGCATAAGGATACTCCAGCTGCGGATACTTGTAGAGCATCTTCATATAGGAATGCGTGGGCGTGTTGTCGAGATAATAATATAATTCCTTCACATCCTCACCGTGATTGCCCTGCTCATTTGTAAGCCCGAAGAATATTTCTTTCAGGATGGGATCTCTTTTATTCCAAAGTGCCAGCGAAAAACAAATGAATTGCTCCTCATCGCAGATGCCACCAATCCCTTCTTCTCCCCAGCGCCAGGCCTTGCTGCGAGCCATATCGTGAGTGGTGGAATTCCATGCATCTCCATTGTAACTATAGTCTTCCCTGATGGTACCCCATTGCCGGTTGGATACATAGGGTCCCCATTTCTTCCAATTTTTTTTGCCGGATTTATTTTCTTCCAGTCGCAGATTTTCCTGATTCATATCCCTTCCTCCTCCTGCAGATTTTCAAAATACAAAATTGGCCATATAGGCCCTCATTCAATTACCGTAATAAAAATATCAAATCCGTTATGAAAGCCTTTATTACTCCTGAATGGGTTTTGAATTCAAATCCGAATGGTTTTGCGAATCGCCTGTAATGTGGTGATCCTGCAGAACAGTCAATGCTGTGCCTGCCATCCCCGATTTCGCGGCATTAGCTCCTGAGTATCGCCTCAATAGCATCCAGTTCAGTTCCGCTGAATTCAGGATTCTTTAAGGCGTCAATATTATTGTCTAACTGCTGTACAGAACTGGCGCC
>CALFNL010000079.1 GCA_937902875.1 uncultured Bacteroidota bacterium
CCACTTGCGGATGGTGCTTGAAGAAGTTAGCGGCAAGGACCTGAACTGGTTCTTTAACCAGTGGTATTTCGGTGCCGGCCACCCGAAAGTAGATATCAGCTATGCTTATGATGATGCTTCTAAAAAGGTAACGGTTACGATTAAGCAAACGCAGGCAGGAGATGAAGCATTCAAATTTCCGTTGGCGATCGAAGTTTATAATGGCGCCAATAAAAAGCGTTATGATGTTTGGGTAGAAGACAAAGAAGACCAGTTTGTTTTTCCTTATGAAAACAGACCCGATCTGGTGAATGTGGATGCTGATAAGATCCTTCTTTGGGACAAAAAGGATAACAAGACCCTGGAGAATTTCATTCATCAGTACAAGTATGCCGGAAACTATGTTGACCGCAGGGAGGCCATCGCAGCCTGCTTGAAGCAGGCCGAAAACCCAATGGCCATTGATCTCATCAAGACGGCTTTGAAAGACAAGTATTACGGTCTAAGAAAATATACGCTTGACAGGATTGATCTTAAGAAGCAAGCTTTGAAACAAGCGATTGAGCCGGTGCTGCTGGACCTTGCCAGGCACGATGCAAAGCCCACCGTAAGGGCAGGTGCATTGGGATTGCTGACTGATTACAACAATCCTGAATACAAGACTCTATTTCAGTCTAATATCAATGATTCATCATATAGCATAGCAGGTGCAAGCCTGGAAGGTCTATCCAAACTTGACGCGGCTGCAGGATTTTCAGAAGCAAAGAGACTGGCGAAACAACCTTCAAAGGGAAGACTCGCCGATGCCATCGCCAATTCTCTGATTGAAAATGGCACTGAAGACGACTTTGATTTCATCGCATCCAAATACAATGAATTGCCGCTTTCACAGCGAAAATTCGAAGCCACTAAAATCTTTGCGGATTACCTGGCAAAAGTTCATAGCACAGACAAAGTGAAGAAGGGCGTAGATTTGATCGTAGCTTTCAGGGAAGCCATTCCCCAAAGGTTCCAGGTTCAAACTTCTCCTGTAATCAATAATGTTTATTTGAAAAGCATTGTTACCAAGAAGACTTCGGAGAAAGCATCTGCCGCCAATGCTTCAGATCTGCAAAGTCAGATTGATTATATAAATGATAAGATTAAATAGGCCCCGCATACATTGGAGCCAATAAAAAAACATCCCGCCAAAGCGGGATGTTTTTTTATTAGAAGCTATACCATGCTTGCAGATTGATCATGGAATTTCATTTTTCTACCAGTTTCCACCAGCTCCACCTCCTCCAAAACCACCTCCTCCAAATCCGCCGAAACCTCCTCCGCCGCCGCCACCGCCCCATCCTCTACTGCTACCTCCTCCGCCCGGGAGCCACCAAATGGGCGGGATACCCGTGCCACGATATCCTCTCCGGCTCATGAACGAACCTCCACCCCTGTTTATATTCGATAAAATAAAAATGATGACTATAAAAATTACGATCAGCCCTGCAATGCCGCCTCCGCGTCCCTTCTTTCCTCTTTCGGCGTAGCCCGGTGGAGGCTGATACTGGCCCGCCGCTGCCAACATAATTGAATTGGTTCCCTCGTCAATACCTCTGTAAAAATCATTTCCCCGGAAATTGGGAACAATATCAGTCTCAATTATTTGTTTGCAGGTTATGTCGGGCAGCGCTCCTTCCAATCCATAACCGGGAGCTATAAAGACGCTGTGCTCATCCTTGGCGATCAGTAATACAACTCCATTATTATTCTTCTTATTACCGACTCCCCATTTTCTTCCTAACGCCGTGGCATAATCGCCCGGGTCGGCCCCACCGAGTGATTTGACTATGACTACTGCAATCTGGTTGGAACTGGTATCATCATAATGAACCAGTTTTTCTTCCAAGGCCTGAATCTGGGTAGGAGTCAGTGTGCCCGTAAAATCATTCACCAATTTAGGAGGAACCGGTGGGTTAGGGATTTCCTGAGCCTTCACGAATAAGGCCAGGAAAGTTGACAGTATCAGGATTAATTTTTTCATTTTAACTTTTTCTAACGGAGGGCCTATTTCCCAAAAACAATATCGTCTGGCAATTCATTCTTGTCGTTGAGTCTGTCATAAGGAAAATGATAACGGAGTGCATCTCCTATTTCCTTAATAATTTCCGCAATGCCCTCCGCATAATTTGCACTATTGAACTGGTTAATCATCTTTTGTACTTCGGCTGTCCAGAAATTATCCCCCACTTTAAGGTGAATACCTTCGTCTCCGAAGATGGCCAGTTGCCTGTCTTTCATGGCCACGTAAACCAAAACACCATTTCTGTCCGTTGTTTTTTCCATATGCAGTCCTCCGAATAGCTCCACCGCCCGGTCTAACGGATCCACGAAGCGACAATGGCTTTCAATATACACGCGAATTTCACCGCTTGTCTGCTTTTCGGCATGACGTACGGCTTCCACTATCTTTTCACTCTCTTCAGGTGAAAAAAAATGGCTTGTTTTTCGCCAAAAGTTGAATATTCCCACGATCCAGTATTTTAAAATTTTATCTCAGGCGCCGTTTCTGCGCCGGCTTTGCTCTTGAAACCTTCTTTAGGCTTGTAGCCAAACAGGGAAGCTACCAAACTTGAGGGGAAGCTTCTGACCAACTTGTTGTATTGGGCCACAGCGGTATTAAAATCATTTCTCGCCACTTTTATCCTTCGCTCGGTTCCTTCCAATTGGCTCTGCAGGTCACTGTAGCTTTTTGCGCTTTTAAGATCAGGATATTTCTCAATCACCGCAATTACCCGATTGGTGGAATTTGCTACCGCAGCCTGCGCCTGCTCCTGCCTGTAATAATTCTCCTGGCTGGGTAGGCCTGCGCTCAAAGTGACCTGTGCGGCTCTTGCACGTGCTTCGGTGAGTTCCTGCAAGGTTTGTCTTTCGTAATCAGATGAAGCTTTTACAACAGCTGCCAGGCTCGGGACAAGGTCGATCCGGCGTTGATAGGTATTCTGAAGATTTCCCCAATTTAATTTCACATTTTCATCTTCTCTCACCAGCTTGTTATAGGTAATTCCTGTATAAACAGCTACTATAGCCAAAATGATCAACAATATTGGCCATAGCCTACGGTTTTGAGTGGTTGCCATGATTGGTTTAGAACTTTACTTCGGGAGCTTTGTCTGCGCCAGGTTCTGCCGCGAATCCGGTTTTGGATTTGAATCCAAAGAGTCCCGCTAAAATATTCATGGGGAAAGAGCGAACTTTCACATTATAGTCATTCACCGAAGAGTTAAAATTATTCCTGGAATTCCTGATGCTGTTTTCAATTTCTTCCAGTTGTTTTTGCAACTGGCTAAAATTCTGGGTCGCTTTGAGGTCGGGATAGTTTTCAACCACTGCGAGCAGGCGACTCAATGCGCCGCTCAATTGTCCCTGTGCCTGCTGAAATTCGGCAATTTTTTCCGGTGTCAGATTGTCTGCGTTAATATTTACAGATGTGGCTTTGGCCCTGGCTTCTACCAGGTTAGTGAGTGTGGTTTGTTCAAAATTTGCGGCACCTTTCACCGTATTGACCAGGTTTGGCACCAGGTCGGAGCGGCGTTGATAATCGCTCTGGACGTTGTTCCAGGCTTTCTTTACATTTTCGTCTTGTTTAACAAGTCCATTATATCCAGAACAGCCGCATCCTCCAAAAAGCAGAATGGCCGCGACTATAACAATTAGTATTACGGTTTTTGAATTCATAACCAGAGTTTTAATATTCAATAAAGATAAATATTTTAAGCATTTGGTTGCATGATTTAAATAGGAAACAAACTGGCCAAAGAGAATGGTCACCAGCCTCACCTAAGGAATTGGTAGAGCGAACAGATATTATGCAGGATGTAAAAGTCAGGTGATGCAGGTTGAAAATGTCACAACCTCTAGTCATTTCTGATTGATAGCCGCAATTCCCGGTAATTCCATTCCTTCGAAATATTCCAGCATTGCCCCGCCGCCGGTAGATACATAGCTTACCTTGTCAGCATAACCGAATTGGTTAACCGCGGCTACAGAATCACCACCACCTACCAGTGAAAAAGCTCCCTTAGAGGTGGCTTCGGCAACGGCCTTTGCAATGGCCTTGGTTCCATGCTGGAATTTTTCCATCTCGAATACCCCCATCGGCCCATTCCAAAGAATGATTTTGGACTTATGAATTACGTTAGTGAATTGTTCTATGGCATTGGCACCGATATCCAGCCCCATCCAGCCTTCCGGAATATTATTGCTCGGCGCCGTGGATGTGTTGGCATCCGCGTCAAATTTATCGGCTATCACGGAGTCGGAAGGCAGGTGGATCATCACATTTTTTGCAGCGGCTTTCTCAATAAGTTCGTTGGCCGTTCCAATGCGATCTACCTCACAGAGGGAATTTCCAATATGCCCGCCTGCGGCTTTCAGAAATGTATAGGCCATACCGCCTCCAATTATAATATCAGTAACTTTTTCCAATAGGTTTTGAATGATCAGGATCTTGTCTGAAACCTTGGCGCCCCCGATGATGGCGGTGAATGGCCGTGCTGAACTGTGCAACACTTTTTCGGCGCTTTTCACTTCGGCTTCCATTAAAAGTCCAAACATCCTCCTTTCTGGTGAGAAGAATTTCGCAATCACTGCTGTGGAAGCATGGGCTCTATGCGCCGTTCCAAATGCGTCATTTACATAAACATCACCCAAACCCGAAAGTTTTTTCGCGAATCCTTCGTCGCCTTTTTCTTCCTCTTTATGAAATCGCAGGTTTTCCAGTAACAACACTTCTCCGGGTTTCAGCATGCCGGCCGTCAAAAAAGCCTGTTCACCAATGCAGTCGTTGGCAAATAGTACTGTGGTGCCTCCAAGCAATTCAGCCAGGTGTTTAACTAGATGTTTTAGAGAATATTTGTCAGAAGGGCCATCTTTGGGTCTCCCCAAATGGCTCATCAGGATTACGCTACCACCATCATTGAGAATTTTCTTTATGGTGGGAACAGACGCCCGCATTCGCGTATCGTCTGTAATTTCAAGTTTCTCGTTCAGCGGCACATTAAAGTCAACTCGAACAAGCGCTTTCCTGCCTTTGAAATTATACTCGGAAAACTTAGTCATAACAAACAGGCGTTAGTTTATATATTAATTCAAAGCTATAATAAAATCAATATCATTTAATTTAGGATATACCAATTTGCATTTATTGGAAAAATCCAGCTTCTCATTTCGATATAGCATTTGCCGGAATTGAGGATACCCTGTGTTATTTAAACATTGCCCAATTATGTGCAAGTAAAATATATGAGCCTTTGATTTTGTCAGTGTGGCCCATAATCCTGTTCATGCAAACCCAATAAAAAAACCACAATCGATGCCTGATTCGGACATTTGTTGTGGTAACCATGATCATTTATTATTTCGAATCTTATTTGCTGATCAATTTGGCGAAATAATGCACCGTACGCACCAATTGGCTCACATAACTCATTTCGTTATCGTACCAACTCACTGTTTTTACTAACTGCGTATCTCCAACCGTCAATACTTTGGTTTGCGTGGCATCGAATAATGACCCATAGGTGAGGCCAATGACATCGCTGCTTACAATTTCGTCCTCTGTATAACCGAATGATTCATTGCCTGCGGCTTTCATGGCAGAATTCACTTCTTCGGTTGTCACTTTCTTGCCCAAGACAGTCGTCAATTCGGTCAGTGATCCGGTCAGCACTGGTACACGCTGGGCATTCCCATCCAATTTTCCTTTGAGAGTGGGAAGCACCAGCCCGATTGCCTTCGCTGCTCCCGTGCTATTGGGAACAATATTTTGTGAGGCGGCACGCGCCCTGCGCAAATCTCCTTTGGGGTGGGGGGCATCCTGGGTATTCTGGTCATTGGTAAAGGCATGTACGGTAGTCATCAGCCCCGCAACGATGCCAAATTTCTTATCCAGCACCTGTGCCATGGGAGCAAGACAGTTTGTGGTGCATGAGGCGCAACTGATAATGGTTTCACTGCCATCCAGAATATCATGGTTCACATTAAACACGATTGTTTTAAGGTCTCCGGTTGCAGGTGCAGAAATCACTACCTTTTTCGCCCCGGCTTTCAAGTGGGCGGAGGCTTTGTCTTTGTCGGTAAAAAATCCCGTACACTCCAACACCACATCCACCTTGTGCTGGCCCCATGGAATTTGAGTGGGATCTTTTTGTGCGTATATGATTATTTCTTCTCCATTAACCATGATTGAATTTTCAGTAGCCTTCACATCGGCCGAAAAACGACCCTGTGCTGTATCATACTTGAGCAGGTGAGCCAATACTTTGGGACTGGTTAGATCATTGATAGCTACCACATCTATTCCTTCCATTTCAAAAATCTGCCGATAAACGAGACGGCCGATTCTTCCGAATCCATTAATTGCAACTTTTACTGTGCTCATTGTAATCTTTTTTAAGGCTTTTAAAAATGAGACGCGAAATTACAATATTGCGAACAATTTGAACATAAACTTCTGCTCAATCAAGAGTTAGGAATGAGTATTGGTATATAAAACGATTGAGCAGATTTTGCCCCTTTAATTGGGCTTCACGAGCTGAAACACCAGACCAGAGTGGATTTCCAAAAAATTTTGGCTGGATATGGCACTGGGATTATCTTTGCACTCCCATTTTTGCGATGGCCCGTTGGTCAAGGGGTTAAGACGCCTCTCTTTCACGGAGGAATCACGAGTTCGATTCTCGTACGGGCTACAAAGCCGGCAATTCTGAAAATATCATCAGAATTTCCGGCTTTTTGGTTTCCCGCATTGCTCTTCAGATATACAATTAGTGAAAACACAGGGGTCATTTATTGGATTCGAAACTGCAATTTTCTTTATCGCATACCCATAAAAAATCCGTATGTGTCTGATGAAATTACTCTTGAATTGGGCTAGCCTTTTGAACTAATACTAAACTCATTTGTAAGAAAAGAATGCAGCATTATTTTTGATGAATTACCTGCATTTAAAAGCTGGCAGGATCTAAAAAGAATTATATGCAGACAATACTCGGAGCGGGTGGTGCTATAGGAATTGAACTCGCAAAGGCACTACCAAGGTACACAAACAAGATCAGGCTCGTAAGCCGGAATCCGATAAGGGTAAACGAAGCAGATGAACTCTTTAAGGCTGACATTACCAAATTTGAAGATGTCGTAAAAGCCGTTGAAGGTTCGGAAATCGTTTATTTAACCGTGGGTCTGCCTTATAAGACCCAAATATGGCAGAGCACCTGGCCACTCATAATGAAAAATGTTATTGCAGCCTGCAGAGTAAGCCAGGCCAAATTAGTATTCTTCGACAATATCTATATGTATGACCCCACAAATTTGGACCCTATTACGGAAGAACATCCCATCATGCCCTCAAGTAAAAAAGGGAAAGTGAGGGCTCATATCGCCCAAATGATTTGGGATGCTGTGAATAAAGGCGAAATCAAGGCGCTTATAGCAAGGTCAGCTGATTATTACGGACCATCAATTGAGAATACGAGTGTCCTAACAGAAACTGTTTTCAAACCATTGAGCGAAGGCCAGAAAGCAAATTGGATGTGCAGCGTTAAGTTCAGGCATTCTTATACATATACTGTTGATGCAGGCAGGGCCACCGCTTTACTCGGGAATAGCTCAGATGCATTCGGACAGGTATGGCATCTTCCCACTGCACCTGATCCCTTTACAGGTAAAGAATGGATTGAAGCTATAGCAAATCAGCTGGGCGTAGCACCTAAATACCGGGTAATAAATAAGTTTCTTCTTGGGGTTATTGGACTCTTTGTTCCAATCATGAAAGAAATGGTTGAAATGGCGTATCAATATGATCGGGATTATGTTTTCAACAGTGATAAGTTTGAAAAAAGATTCGATTTTAGGCCAATCCCCTATTTAGATGGCATCAGGGAGATCGTCAGAACTGATTATCAAAAATAATTACCAACAACAGTCTGTTAAGTGCAGTTTGATGCTGTGATATGTTCCCTATGCAGATGAATAAGTCTTTGGTGCGGACAAATATAAAAAATTACGTGACTAAGTCAATATATTTCATCGAGTATCGCAACCAATTTCTCCGGCATTGAGAAAAAAGGCGAATGGCTGCTGGGAAGCTTGAATATTTTCTTACAAGGAACACGTGTTGTCAATAAAGTTTTGTCGAGGTCTTTGCTTTTGGTACATAGAATATAATACTTGGAAATAGCCCCATAGGACTTATCTGTTACCTCAACTGGTGTAGCCAATGGAGCAATTGCCTGTCTTGAAACCTTGGCTTTGGCAAATTTGATGTCTTCTTCGGAGCAGTCATCATAAAAAAGGTATTTAAGATTCTCCGGCTTTAAAACACAGGACTTTTGATCTGCGGAAAAGATCATACTTCCAATGACGGTTGGCTCATTAGTATCTGAAGAAAGCAATTGCCTTTGCACCATCTCTGATAATGAAAATACTGATTCGCCATTTTGGGGCATGAAAGCATCCAAAAAGATTAATTTGTTCACTTTGCCAATACCTAACTCCTCACCTGCCTGTGCAATTACCACTCCTGCCATTGAATGTCCGACCAGTATAACCTTTCCGGATTGCGCATTGGCTACGTCAACCACCGCTTTAACATAGTCGGCAAGACCAATCATAGCCGGATCAGCATGGTCCTTTCCGTGTCCCGGTAAATCTATGGCAAGAACTCTATATCCCCTGGCTTCAAGCAATGGAACCACTTTGGTCCAACACCAGGCACCGTGCCAGGCACCATGCACTAAAATAAATGTCTTTTTAGAAGACTGCGAAAATGAATTCATTGCCATAATAAATGCAAAAAAAATGAAACAATAAGCGCGCTTCATGATAAACAGTTTCTTTCCTGTGAATGTAAAGCTCTATTGACTATGGGAGGTGGTAAAAAAAAGACATTTTGAAATGAAGACCCCATTTACTCTAAACGCGGCTCCTATAGAGTTGAGATGACATTCCAAGTCTGCATTCGGGTGAATTACTCTCAAGCAAATGAAGTTCATTTGGAGTAATTCCCGTAAGATCTTTGTAATCCTTTACCAGGTGCTGGTAATCAAAATATTCGCATTCCAAAGCTATTCTTAGCCAATTCATGCCAGGATTTGCATTTCTTGTATTGAAAGCTTTGGTAAACCGTATGATCCTGGCGAATGTTTTGGGATTAACTCCTGCTCTCTCATTGAATTTCCTGTTAAATTGTTTTGCACATAGACAGGATTCATTAGCCAGCCAATCCATTGAAACAGTACCACCGCGATGCATCATTAGGTTGCTTACGGAATCTAACAGATGCAACTCTCTTCGTGCATGGCAAACCAGGCCGGTCACAAACCTATCCGCGACAGGGAGCATCTCAACATAACTAATAGCGTTTTGCAGCTCTTCATAAACAAAACGGATGCTTTTGGGGAAAATTAATTCTGCATCAATAATTTGATTCGTGAACTCTAAAGATGGAATGCCAGTCAACCGAAACAGGCCTGTAGGTTTAAAAACCACCTGGAAATTCAAAAAACTTTTCCGGAAATATCGATAGTTGACAGAGGTCTGTTGCCCGATCAGGACAGTTTGAGGTAACTTTTTCTTTTCGCCGGAATTACCAAATTCAACAAATAAACTATCCTGCAGATTGAAATAAAGACATGTCTCAGGTTTTGGTGGATAAGCCTTGAACGGGATTTGTTCAGATGTTTCGAATTCAAAATGAACAATTCTGTAGCATTGCACAAATTCACTCACGAGAGGACCAGGCAAAAAATCTTTTATAATCATACCAAGGAGGGCCTGAATGATTTACAGATAATTTTAAAGTTATACTAATCCTGGTCGAATATGAAATGTTTTGCCAGCAGCATTATGACAATTATTCAGGATCATGTCGTCACCTCCATGAGAATCGGCTAGTACAAATACTAGTTCGGTTTATGTTGATAATACTTGGGGCCTGGAAAGGCATCTCTAAGAAGTCGGGAGTTTTTTTATTACTGTATCTCAGAAAATCTCACATTATTTCCTCCGGAATTCTTCGACCAATTTCTTCGGAGCCGTGCTGGCCCAGGCGGCAGTCAGGGCATCCTTCATCATAGAGACTTTCATTTTCTCCAGGTCAAAGAAAGTGGCGCCTTTCCTGCCCCAACCGCCGGGAACAGGATAGATCACCGCTTTATCGAAAGCGCAGAAAACAGACTGATCCAAAAGCCTTAATTTCAGCATCACCCTGTTTTCCTTTTCATGAATCGTGGCAAATATTTTATTCCTCACCCTGAAAGAGACCAGGTGAAAATGTGGTAGCCGCACCACTTCGGGCAATGAAATGGCCATTTCCGTGAATCTTTTAATTGATACCATGATTCCATTCTACTAAATGAACGCTAAGGTAGCGATATAATAATTTTTTTATTGGCTCTTTGCGGCGCAGACTATTCAATGCGCTACATTTGAAGCAAAGAATATTCATGAATACTATTTGGAAAGGAGTATTTCCTGCATTGACAACAAAATTCACAGAAAAGGATGAATTGGATCTGCCAGGATTTGAAAAGAACCTGATTGCCCAACTGGAGGCGGGTGTGGACGGGATCATACTGGGAGGCACCCTGGGAGAATCCAGCGTTTTGACCCTTGGCGAGAAAGAAATACTGGTAAAGTTTGCCGTGGAAAAAATTAATGGGCAAATACCGGTAGTACTGAATATCGCGGAAGGTTCCACCCGTGAAGCAGTGAGCCAGGCTGCACTGGCCATGCAGTGGGGAGCGCGGGGCCTGATGCTATTGCCTCCCATGCGTTATAAGAGTGATCACAGGGAAACGGTGGAATATTTCAGAACGATAGCGAGGTCAACGGATCTTCCCATCATCATTTATAATAATCCAATTGATTATAAGGTGGAAGTAACACTGAATATGTTTGAGGAATTGATTGACTACAAGAATATCCAGGCAGTAAAGGAATCCACGCGCGATGTATCTAATGTAACCCGAATGATCAACCGCTTTGGAGACCGCATTAAGATATTGTGCGGCGTTGATACCATTGCCATTGAAGAATTGGTGATGGGTGCCGATGGTTGGGTGGCAGGGTTGGTATGCGCCTTTCCCCGTGAAACAGTTGCCATTTACCGGCTCGCCAAGGCCGGAAGGATTTCGGAAGCCCTGGCCATTCACCGATGGTTCCTCCCTTTACTGGAATTGGATATTCATCCCAAACTGGTACAGTATATCAAACTTGCAGAATCACTGGCCGGCATCGGTACGGAAAATGTAAGAGCCCCGCGACTTGTATTGGCAGGTGAGGAGAGGACCCGGGTAATGTCCATTGTCAAAGATGCCATCGCTTGCAGACCCCTGCTGCCGGACTATCTTTCTATAAAGGCTTAACTTTATGATCCTTTCTTCCCATCCGTAGTTTAAAAAACCACAAGTTTATGATTAGCAGATTCACAGATGCAACTGCAGAAGAGATCAATAAAGTGATGGATCGTAGCTGGCAGGCCTTTCATGTATATCGCAAATTCCCTTTAAAAAAAAGAGCTGATTTCATGAGCGCCATAGCCAGGGAAATGGAGGCGTCTGCAGATGAATTGGTACACAAGGCCATGTCTGAAACCAATCTCCCCGAGCCCCGGCTGCGGAATGAATTTAACAGAACCCTTTTTCAACTCAGGAGTTATGGCGCAGCCTGTGAAGCAGGTGACTGGCTGGAAGCAAGAATTGACACGGCCATTCCGGATCGCAATCCGCCCAGACCCGATATCAGGAAAATGCTGGTGCCGCTCGGACCAGTAGTAGTATTTGGCGCCAGTAATTTCCCTTTCGCCTACTCCACAGCGGGAGGAGATACCGCCTGCGCCTTTGCCGCGGGCTGCCCTGTAGTGGTGAAGGCCCATCCTGCTCATCCGCAAACTTCAGAAGGAGTTGCCCGCGCCATTCTTAAAGCGACCGAAAAAAGCCAGATGCCCGAAGGAATATTCGGACATATACACGGATCGGGAACTGCAACGGGCCGGCTATTGGTGACTCATTCAAATACGAAGGCGGTTGGTTTCACGGGATCATTCTCAGGCGGAAAGGCCTTATTTGACTGGGCTAACCAGCGAAAGGAACCCATACCCGTTTTCGCGGAAATGGGTAGCATCAATCCTGTTTTCTTCCTGCCCGGAAAGTTGAAGGAATCCGCAATTGAAACAGCGAAGGCCTATGCCAGTTCCATAACATTGAGTTCTGGTCAATTCTGCACCAATCCCGGCCTGATCATTGGCATAGAAGGACCGGAATTGCAGGACTTCATCACTGCATTGGGGAACGAGATCAAACATATAGTACCCGCAACCATGCTGCATCCCGGAATCGCCCAATCGTTTCAAAATAACAGATCCGCGGCTCTGGCCCAGGAAGGGGTGGTGACCGTTTCCGTTAGTGAGACTCTGCCGAAAGAAAACCAGGGTATTCCAACTCTGGCATCTGCATCTGCCAGCGCCTTTTTGAACAATCCACTCCTGCACCAGGAAGTATTTGGACCTTATTCCATTGTTATCCGCTGTAAGAACAAACAGGAAATGCGGGAAGTGGCCACTCACCTTGAAGGCCAACTCACAACTACACTAATGGCCACGGCCAAGGATATCAGGGAGCATGAAGAACTTGTGGAAGCGCTGAAAAATATTTGTGGACGATTCATATTGAATGGCGTACCAACCGGTGTTGAAGTATGCCTGAGCATGCAGCACGGAGGCCCTTTTCCAGCAACTACCGATTCAAGATTTACTTCTGTGGGAGCAGATGGCATCAAACGATTTGCGAGACCCCTTGCCTTCCAAAACTGGCCCGACGAATTATTGCCGGAAGAACTGAAAAATGCCAACCCCTTGCAAATATGGAGAACAATCAATAATGAACTTACAAAAAAAGGGATTTTGTAATTAGAATTATTTGTATGCACACAAATAAAAACCATGTGGACATGCCCAAATTGCGGACGCAAATTTAGAAACACCCATCAAAATCATTCCTGCAAACTGATATCCAAAAATGGATTATTTGAAAAGAGGGCGCCGGATTTGAAAAAAATTTATCAAAAAATATTGACCATCGTAAGCAAATTTGGAAAATTCAGAGAAGAAACGATTCTCCCGGATACCATATTTTTCAAGACAATCAGTACCTTCCTGTCGGTAAAACTGAAGAAAGCGCATCTTGAAGTGGAATTTTTCCTGGATCACCACAAGGATGATCCATCCATATCTAAATTCCTGCACACATCCAAACACAGATTTGCCCACATTGTTCCAGTGGATGGCGAAGCGGATATCAATAAGCAGTTAATTGCCTGGATGAAGTCTTCGTATGACCTGGTTTTGAGTGAAAAATAATGTTGCGATATTCAACCGGGAACATGTTTCACATATCAGCATATGTGACGACTCTGCACTTTTCCAGGGCCTGAACAATAAAATCTTTAGTCTCGAATAGCCAAATATCATTTGTCGTTATGAGTTCAGAACCCAATACAAGTTTTCAGTCACCGGGCACCATGGGCGGCCCGAATCCGCCGGCCGTATCACAAACATTTACGTGCATTGACGCGCATACCTGCGGAAACCCGGTACGGTTGGTGGCCAAGGGAGGCCCTATACTGATAGGAAAAAATATGAGTGAGAAGAGGCAGCATTTCCTGAAGGAATTTGACTGGATCCGCAAAGGATTGATGTTTGAGCCCCGCGGGCACGACATGATGAGCGGGAGCATTCTCTATCCGCCACATGATCCCGAAAATGACATTGCTGTATTATTCATAGAAACAAGTGGATGCTTACCCATGTGTGGACATGGAACCATTGGCACCATCACTATCGCGATTGAGGAAGGCCTGATCATCCCAAAACTGCCCGGCATCGTTCGTATGGAAGCGCCTGCCGGTCTGGTGATGGTGAATTATACAATGAAAGGCAAAAAAGTGCATTCTGTAAAACTGACTAATGTGCCTTCCTTTCTTGCAGCAGAAGAAATTGAAGTGGAAGCGCCTGATCTGGGGCTATTGCGCGTTGACGTGAGTTACGGAGGAAATTTTTATGCAATCGTGGACCTGCAGGAAAATTTCAAAGGACTGGAATATTATTCGTCTGACCAACTCATTCGCTGGAGCAGGGTGATGAGAGAGCGGATCAATGAAAAAAACCATTTTGTTCATCCCGAAAAT
>CALFNL010000080.1 GCA_937902875.1 uncultured Bacteroidota bacterium
GGAAAACCGAATGCGTTCACCAATCCTTTTTCATGTGCGCGTGCCCGTAAGTTGTTTCCATAATCGAAAGTAATGGCGCCGCGATCCTGCAATTCGAGCATCAGTTCCACATGGCGGTACATGGAACGGTATGCGAATTCAACATATTTGTCAGGGTCCTGAATACGCAACATCTTAGCTTCATCATAACTCAATTCATGAGGCCAATACCCGATTAGCGGATCGTGGGCAGATGTCTGGTCCGTAAGCGTATCCGGTGTAACCTTTCGTTCCACCAGCCTTTCCAATAAGTTCACGGCATTGCATAATACACCAATACTCAATGCTTCTCCTCTTTCCCTGGCCAGCAGGGCCCTGTCGATGGCTTCGTTAATATTCTCTATTAGCAGGTCGCAATATTTTGTCTCGATTCTTTTTTCAATTCTCCAGCGTTCTACCTCGGCCGCCAGGCAAACTCCTTCATTCATGGTAATGGCAAGTGGCTGCGCGCCACCCATGCCCCCGAGACCAGCGGTTACATTCAGCCGGCCTTTCAGTGTTCCTCCGAAATTCTTGTCGGCCACCGCCGCGTAGGTTTCAAAAGTGCCCTGCACGATGCCCTGGCTCCCGATATAGATCCAACTGCCGGCAGTCATTTGTCCATACATCATTAATCCCTTTTTTTCCAGTTCATCAAAATGCTTCCAGTCGGCCCATTTGGGAACGAGTTGGGAATTGGAAATTAAAACGCGGGGCGCATCCTTATGGGTAGGCAAAATAGCCACCGGTTTTCCACTCTGCACCAGTAGTGTCTCATCTTCTTCCAGCTCTTTCAGTGCCTTAATAATGAGGTCCAGCGATTCGAAATTTCTCGCGGCCTTGCCACGCCCTCCATATACGATGAGTTCCTCCGGCCTCTCGGCCACATCCGGGTCAAGATTGTTGAGCAACATTCGCAAGGCTGCTTCCTGGATCCAGCCCTTACAGCTTATCTCCGTACCAGTTGGTGTTTTATATTTGACGGGATCGTATTTGGACTTTGCCATAGTGAGATCGATTAAGGTGAGGCGAATTGCAAGTTCTGGGACCGAACTTCAGTACTAAAATATTACAACGCATTAGAATCATGCTTTCAGTTATTTGAAATGAAAGCGATAGCCTTTATCATATCGTCATGCAATACCCTGTCCTCTTCATTGAAAGTGACTTCTTTCCTGAATGCCGATACAATATCTTCCACCACCGGTGAACTTTTCAAGGGTCTCCTGAATTCGAGGGCCTGCGCGGCCGACATCAATTCAATTGCCAAAACTTTTTCTACGTTGTTGATCACCCGAAGGCATTTGGTTGCGGCGTTGGCGCCCATACTCACATGATCTTCCTGATTATTGGATGAGGAAATGGAATCCACGGAAGCGGGAGTGCTCAATTGTTTGTTTTCGCTCACGATCCCCGCGGCCGTGTATTGAGGGATCATAAAACCGGAATGCAATCCCGGGTTCTTTACCAGGAAGAGGGGAAGACCGCGCTGACCGCTGATCAATTGATAGGTGCGGCGTTCTGAAATATTTGCCAGTTCGCTCATGGCGATGGCAAGAAAATCCAGCGCAAGGGCCAGAGGCTGTCCGTGAAAATTACCTCCGCTCAGGATCAGGTCTTCATCGGGGAATATATTCGGATTATCGGTAACGGAATTGATTTCCTGCATGAAAATATCTTTTACATAACCGAAACTTTCTTTGGTGGCGCCATGCACCTGGGGAACGCAGCGGAAGGAATAGGGATCCTGAACCTGTTTCTTATTCTGATTCGCAATACCGCTTCCCACCAACAATTGGTTGATCACGGAAGCGGTTTCCACCTGGCCTTTATGCGGACGTATGGCCTGTATTCGGGGATGCAGCGGTTCCAGACTGCAGTCAAATGCGTCAAAGGAAATGGCGGTGATCTTGTCGGCCCAATGGATGAGCTTTTCGGCGCGGAGCAGGCAATACACACCATAGGCGCTCATGAATTGCGTGCCATTGATTAATGCCAGGCCTTCCTTGCTTTGCAGGTGGATATTATCCCAACCCAATTCCTTCCACAATCCGGCGGTGGCTCTTTTCTTACCCTGATACCGAACTTCGCCTAACCCTATCAGTGGGAGGCTGAGGTGGCTCAATGGGGCCAGGTCACCGGAGGCTCCAAGCGACCCCTGGGTATAGATGACGGGCAATACATCATGATTGTGCATTTCAATGAGGCGTTTCACCGTATCGATCTGCACGCCGGAATGGCCATAGCTCAGGGATTTGATTTTGAGCGCCAGCATCAATTTGACGATTGGTGCAGGCACTTCCTCGCCCAGTCCGCAGGCATGTGATTTCAATAAATTTGATTGCAATTCTTCAATTTGTCCGTTGTCTATCCTCACATTTTGAAGGAACCCGAAGCCGGTATTGATACCATAATAGAGTTGGTCGCTGTCCCGAACTGTATGATCCAGCCACTCACGGCATTTCGTGATCCGTTGATGTGCATCAAACGTAATGGACACCTGCTGATTGTATTGCAGCAGGTGCTTCACCTGGTCAAAACTCAACCAGTTTCTGTCGAGGGGTAGATAGTTATAACTCATAGGAAAAAGCAGCAATCGCTGAGGCCGCCACAAAGTAAAGCCTTCCAACTAATAACAAGAAATAGTAATTTAGTGCAATTCTAATTACAAATAGTTATCAATGGAGCTGAGGCGATTGCGTTATTTCCATGTTCTGGCCCGGGAACTTCATTTCAGAAAGGCGGCGGAGAAATTATTTATAGTGCAACCGGCCCTCAGCCGTCAGGTGAAAGAACTGGAGGCGGAATTGGGTGTGGTCCTGCTCCAGAGGACAAAAAGATCCGTGACGCTCACTCCCGCTGGCGCATACCTGAAAGAGGCGCTCGAACCTCTTTTGCAACAGGTTGAAGAATTGCAGCAAAAAGTGAAACTCATCGCAAGCGGATTGGAAGGCGAGATCCGGATTGGTTATGTAGGTTCCAGTGTGAACACGATACTGCCAAAACTGCTTCCCATCCTCTCAAAAAAATATCCAGGCATACAGACATATTTATCCGAATTACCCAGCTCCAATCAACTCGTGGCCATCAGGAACAAGGACCTGGACATTGGATCTCTCCGGCATCCTGCGCCGGACCCCGCTTTGG
>CALFNL010000081.1 GCA_937902875.1 uncultured Bacteroidota bacterium
ATGGATGGCACTAAATCCATTGCCCTGAGCCATGGCGCGAAAGTAATAGAGCAGCCATTTCTCGGATACATTGAGCAAAAAAATTTCGCGCTGGATCATGCGGCTCATGATTATGTATTGTCACTAGACGCCGATGAGGCCCTCGATGAAAAACTGATTCATTCTATTCTGCTCCTCAAGCAAGAAGGCTTTAGTCACGATGGATATACCATGAACCGTTGCAGTAATTATGCTGGCAAATGGATCCGGCACGGTACATGGTATCCCGACCGGAAGCTGCGATTGATGAACCGAAAAAAAGCCAGATGGGGTGGAATCAATCCGCATGATAAAATAATGATGGATAAGCGGAGTACCATAATGCATTTGCGAGGGGACATCCTGCACTTCAGCTATTACAGCCTGGATGAACAGCTTGCACAAATGAACCGGTTCACGAGCATTCAGGCCAAATCCATGCTGGAGGCAGGCAAGAAAGCCTCCTTTCTGAATTTGGTCATTAACCCACTCGTTGCCTTTGTTACAGGATATTTTTTTAAGGGAGGGTTCCTGGATGGAGTCGACGGATTCATCATTGCACGCAGTGTTTCTTATCAAACTTTTCTGAAATACGCCAAACTGATGCATTTGAGAAATTCCGGAAATAAAACCAGCAGAATGTCTCAATAGTGTTCATTGAGGCAATATCTTCCATTGCTCTCGGTCTGACGTTTCAATTACTCACGCTCATAAATAATTGCTCCTCCGGTTGCCATCAGTAAACCGGGAATTTCTCATGATGCTGAGGGTTCTGAGCTTTTAGGCATATTTTTGTCAATACATGAAGTTTTGAAAAAATGCCAGTCATTTGTGTAAGATGATTGAACCTTGAACGGAACCGTAAATAAAAGAAAGAAAGTTCTAATTTATGATGGAGGCATTGCTGCAAAAGACTATGCAAGGCGATTTCAAGAGCATTTCCCGCTGCATTTCACTGGTTGAAAATGAAGTGGGAGACTATGAGATATTGTTGAAGAGCCTGCCTTACAATGAAAATAAGCCCATCATAGGCATTACCGGTCCGCCAGGAGCAGGCAAGAGCACCATCGTGGATTCCCTGATTGGATCCATGGTGAATTCAGGAAAGCAGGTAGCCGTGCTATGCGTTGATCCCTCTTCGCCATTTAATATGGGAGCTTTATTGGGTGACCGCATTCGAATGAGTGACTGGTACTCACATCCCAGTGTATTCATCCGTTCCCTTGCGTCAAGGGGTTCTCTGGGAGGCCTGAACCATAAGATCATTGAAATTACTGACCTGCTAAGGACCGCGCCTTTTGACTTTATAATTGTGGAAACGGTGGGAGTTGGACAGAGTGAAGTGGAAATTGCCGGCCTTGCCGATGTTACGGTAGTGGTACTGGTGCCGGAATCAGGCGATGAAGTGCAGGCGATGAAGGCGGGCCTGATGGAAATCGCGGATATATTCGTTGTGAATAAAAGCGACAGGCCAGACGCTGACCTTTTTGTAAAGAATCTGCGTACAATGATGGAACCCGCGTATGGAAAGATGCACCATGAAATTCCGGTGCTCAAAACCATCGCCTCACAGAAATCCGGGATCGGGGAGCTATTTCAAGCCATCCTCGCTTCGGTTGAAAAAGCTCACCAACATCACAGAAAACTCTGGTTGCTCACAGAAAAGGCATATCAGCTCATCCAATACAGGAAAATGAAATCCATCAACAGGGAATCCCTTCGGAACGATATTGAAGCATTGCGAAAGGAATCGCATTTCAATCTGTATTCTTTTGTTGAAGGTTTTTCCGGCGGTGATTAAAGAGCCTTCGCTTAAGCTATTCCGTTGGTTTTAATGAACCCACCTGTTTATTACCTCACTATTTTCAATTCGTTGATGATATTGGTCGCGCCTCCCAATTTGTCGATGCACCACAAAACATACCGGATATCCACACAAATAGTGCGGTTGTAATTTTTATCGAACGCGATCTTGTGGCTCAGGGCCTCGTAGTTACCGTCAAATGCAAGCCCAATGAGGTTTCCTGATGCATCTATTACCGGCGAGCCTGAATTGCCGCCCGTAATGTCGTTGTTGGTGATGAAACACACAATCAGGTCGTTGTGCAGTTTGTCAATATATGGACCAAAATCTTTCTTTTCCGCGAGTTCAAGCAGTTTGGCAGGCAAATCAAATTCATAGTCTCCGGGCTTATATTTTTCCAATACCCCGTTCATCGTGCACACATAATCATATTTCACAGCATCGCGGGGACTATAGGATTTTACATTGCCATAAGTCACCCTCATGGTGAATGTGGCATCGGGATACATTTTTTTCCTGGGATTCATTTGCATGACGCCTTTCAGATAGAGGCGTGAGAGATCATTATTCCTGACCAGGAATTGCTGATAAAAGGGATCGTATTTGTTAGTATAATTTTTTACGAACCCGCCCGCATAGGCGAAGGCGGGATCGGCCTGCAGCGCTATAGGATCGGGATTCCTGGTGAATGCATCCCATTTGGCATCATTCAAAAGAAAGCTGTTGCTGAATACCGCGGAAGCCCAACTCTTATAAGTGCCCGGATCCTTCAGGTCGCCGTAACTATTCCGGATGCCTTCGTAAAACCCAATAGGGTGCTGACTCTTATCGATATCGGTATAAAACATCATGCAGGTGGTTGCCATGATCTTCTGGTCTGAATTGAGATTTTCAGATTCCAGGAATTTCTTTCTTGCCGCGATCGCCGCTGCAATATCCTGCTTCACAACCGGTGCATCCACCCCTGCTTTTACGAGGTCGCTTTCGAGCTTAACCAGAGTTGAAGCGAACCTGCTGAATGGCGAACCCAGCACACCTTCATACAAATAAATACGGTGTTTTGCATAAGGCCGCCAGGCATCATAAACCTTGGGCCATTCCGTGAACAGGTTCTCAAATTCCGGTTTGCCTTTAGCCCACTGACGGAATGCATTTTCCAGGTTTTGTTTTTGTTCATATACATGATACTTCAGCAGTTGCTTTGTTTCTCCATCATAAAATTTCCAATAGTTGGCGATGGATGCATAGGAAGACGCCAATTTGAGTCTGACCGCGGGGTCTTTCTTCATTTCCTCAAACATGAGTTTCAGTCTTGCATCCCTGAGGTTCACTATAGAAGGATTATTAATATCGGTGGATAGCTTTACTCCATAGGAAGTTTCGTATCGATTGGTACTGCCAGGATACCCGTAAATCATGGAGTAATCACCTTCCTTATATCCCTTAATGGACACGGGAAGAAAATATTTTGGCTTTAAGGGAATATTATCAGCCGCATAATCAGCAGGAAGCCCATCCTTGTTCATGTACACACGGAAAACTGAGAAGTCACCGGTATGGCGGGGCCATTCCCAATTGTCTGTGTCGCCGCCAAATTTGCCGATGCTTTCGGGGGGCGCGGCCACCAAACGCAGGTCGTTATACCGTTGGTACACAAACACCAGGAATTGATTCCCTTTGAACAGGGGGCTCACTCTTGCCTCAATATTTTTTGTGGAATCAGAATATTTCCGGTTGATTTCCGCAATCAATTCCGATTGTTTTTTGGCTCTTTCAATACCGCTGAGTGCCCCGAGGGCACTGTCTAACTGCCCGGTTACATCTTCCATCCTCAAAAGGAATTGTACGCTGAGACCTTTTGCAGGTATCTCCATGCTTTTGCTTCGGGCCCAGAATCCATCGTGCAGATAATTATTCTGCAAACTGCTTGCGGAAGCAATTGCATCATATCCACAATGATGGTTGGTGAAAACCAGGCCTTCGCTACTAACCATTTCGCCCGTGCACCCGGAACCAAAAATTACAATCGCGTCTTTGATAGAAGCCTTGTTAATACTGTACAACTGTTCTTTGGTAAGCTTCAGACCCCGCTTCACCATATCATCATATACCTGCTGACCCAGGAGTAGGGGCAACCACATTCCTTCATCGGCAAAGGATTTGAAAATTATCAGTATCAGTGCAATTGTCAGAGAAACTTTCCTCATGGCATTTGATTTTGATTCCTGCAAACCTACTGCAAAAATCAAAGGGGAAAATGTTAATCAGGGAAAGTGCTGACAGGGATCTCTCGAACTAAATTCACATGGTGAAATTCCCGGCAATCTTGTTCCACAGGCTATTACCTGGTATTTGAATTGATAAAATGGAGCAATTCTTTGATCCGCTCATTTTCTTCTAATCTCTTGTCCATGCTGTCGAGTATTTTCTGGGAGATCACCCAGTTCATTGGGAAAATGAGCTTGTCGTTGGGCCGGTACAAATTCACTGGAATATAATGTGTTGGGGAATTATCATAAGTGAGTTTCAGGTATTTCTTCAGCCTGAGATCGTTGGTGGAAGTCTGAACTCCATAGGAGCCTGCAAGCGTTATCAGTGGTGCCGCGAGGTCATTTTGAATGGGGCTCACAGAATTGAAATCGGTATTAGTGATGGCATCATTGAGGATGTGGACAACATAGCACTGGATTTTCTTCCGGAATGGATAAATAAGGGCGTCTGTGCTGTCTTTCAGGAGTTCCTGTATTTGCATGATCATTTCATGTACCACGCCCGCTCCGGAATTATCAAAATAACCTCCGTCTACAAAATAATTGGCTTCGGAAACGCCTTGCAGGTTGCGTTGATCGATGCGGTTGCCGGGGCTTATATAAGGAAAACTGGCACCTATTTCCACTGCGGTACTCAGCTTCATATCCTCGCTACTGTCAAGGAGACTCAACAAATCAATCCTATTATTAAAAATGGAATCCGTGATTTTGATATTGCTGATTACGGAAGGCCTCCCATCCTGCATGCGGGTTGCATTGATGAACAATACCGGCAGATTATAGTTCTTATCATTATGCTTCGCAATAAATTGAGAAAAGCCATCGGCCAATTTCGTTTTCAGGAATACACTGTCTGCCGGCGCAGCTTCAATGGATTTGATGAGCGCATTAGCGCGGTTTGATTTTAGAAATGCCACAGGATAAAGATGTCTGAAATAATCGGGGCCCAGCATATTGGCGAGTGTGAAGGTTAAGAAGTCTGACCGGAGGTATTCTTTGGAGGCTTCCAGGCTTGAGACTCGCGATCTTGCCAATTCATTTTTATATCTCAAGAGGGTGAAAAATGTAGCATTTCCCAGGCTTCCCCCTGATGCTCCCGAAAGGCAGAATAAGTGATTTGAGAAAATCCCTTTGCTGGAATCTTCCAGTGTGCTGAGCACAGATGCAACCCAGTATCCGGAACGTGAGGCTCCTCCATTGGCCATCACAAAGAAAACAGGATAGTTTTTAACGCTTGTATCATTCAAAATATCTTTTCGCTGATTAACCCAATTCCTGAAATATTCTCTGATGTTCTGCCTCTGTTCGAATTGTATGGATGGATCTTTTTTATCGATGAGCAGCACTCTGTAAGGTTCAATCCTGCCCGTGAAGAAGGCCAGGGCGAGGAGGATGACGTGAAAGCTGATCCTGTATTTTACCGAAAAAAATGATATGATATTCGAAAAGCCAACGAGGAAGGCGAATGCCAGGAAAATAAAAGAGCAGGATCGGATCAACAAAGCCACCTCCAGGTTCATGAAACAAGCTATGTAGAACGAAAGGAATACAACAGATACGATGTTGAAGACTATGAAAACGATACCTTCACTATTTGGGATGAAGAAAAAGCCAGCCATCTTTTCCATGAATTTCATAATCATGCCCTTCCTCTGCGCTGCTGGTTCCAGGCTTCTCTTTTCAATCAGTTTTCTTCGGCCCACAACAAAGAATACATAGTACGTCTGCAACAATATCAAGACAACTATTATATTTCTGAAATTGAAGCTCCATAAGCCGAAGCTTACCAACAAAATGAAAATGGCTGCCAAAGAAAGGGTCAATTGAACAATGGTAGGGGCCTTAATTTTCAGTGCCAGGTAATTCAATAGTGCATAATATGGAAAGCTCATCAGGATTGCAACTGTATAGGCAAAAGGCGGAGGCGTAATTGAAGCAGAAGAAATTCTGATAAATGCAAGAATGATGAGAGTATAGCAGGTGAATCCAATTATCCTGGGAATATGCTGGAAAAAGGAGTCGGGGAGATAATTGGGAGCATTCATTTTCTTGCCGTAAGAAAGTAGTCTTGAGGTGAACCAGGTCATGAATACCCAGAGAGTATGAGTGATGATAAACTGTACAAAAGTGAGCCTCTTTTCAAATACCGAAAGCAGTATGTCCTGGCCCTGTGCAAGTTTCCAAAAAGCCACATAGCTGATGAGCAGGAAAATTATAGGAGGGAAATACAGCCATACAGATTTCAATAAGAAACCCAGGTCTCCCAGCAGGACTAAGGCTATTCCATGCGCGGATTTATCATTGCCATTATTTGTCAGGTGGCTGCACAATGAGCGCAGTAGTGAAGAAATGAATTTTTTCATGAGACAGGTTTTGAGAAAATTAAAGACCAATCCTTAGAAATGCAATAGCAACTTAGTGTTAGCGGCAATTCTTTTCAGCGTAACAGGGCTCCTCCCAGCTCCATGAGCCAGGCCATACCGATGTGAAGAATCAGGCCGCCCCATATGGACTTTGTATGGTACGCAATAATTCCGAGAAGGATGCCTCCGAAATAGCTGCTGATACTTTCAGGAAGCGGTTTTCCAAAATGGATGCAGCAATAGAACGCGGCCATGGGCACAATGCAACGCGTGCCCAGGTTTGATGCGAGGGCCAATACCAGCGCTCCCCGAAAAAATAATTCGATACTTAGGAAATCAAATGCATAGCTGAGCTCAAAGAACAGATAGTGTAAAAAGTTTGCTGAGGGAAGCCGGTACAGTGTCTGAACCCTGGGATAATAGTTGAGTATATCTTTGTTAGTAAATGAAACTGCCACTATGGGAATGGCCAGGGCAAGCAAAATGAGATAGGGCCGGGCGGAGGGAATGGCTTTCATGCAATAGAATGGTTCGCGGCTCTTATGAGTCAATCTCCAGAAAATATAAACAGGAAGAATGAGAATCAGTCCACGGGCCAACCAACCCGTGGTTTGAAGGTAGTATTGCATGAAACCCGCTGGAGCATTGGCTTTGGCCCAGGCATCCTGCCAATTGAAACATAGCCTGAAAGCGAAAAATGCCGGGGCCAGCAAGATGAGTGACACCGAAGTATTGGAATATGAAATGGCATTAGTGTAAATTATTTTTTGAATGATGAAGGCGCCGGAATAGACGCTCGCGAAAAGAAGGTAATAGCTTATGAATTTACCTATTCCCTTTTCAGGAAATAAGTGAGTGGAATCAAAGTGCCCGGTATAGTTGAAATATACCGGTACCGCGAGCATTATTGTAACCGTAAGGAAATATGCAGGCGGGCATTCCTTCGAAAAGAATTGTACAATATATCGAAGCAGGGATTTCAAAATGATCGGGTTGAAACCGGCATTGTAATTTACTTCAGGTATTCTTTTCATTCAGCACTTTCCAAAGCAAATCCTTCAATTCAGAAAGACCCTGGCTGGTTACCGAGGAAATGAATACATGGGGTATATTTTCCGGCAGTTCTTTTTCAATAGCATGGCGGAGTTCTTCATCCAGCATATCAGATTTGCTGATGGCGATCACAAATTGTTTATGGAGCAATTCCGGGTTATAGGCTTCAAGTTCTTTTACCAGAATTTCGAATTCTTTGCGATGGTCGGCACTGTCTGCCGGGATTAGAAATAATAATACCGGATTACGTTCGATATGCCTCAGGAATCGGTAGCCCAGGCCTTTTCCTTCGGAGGCGCCCTGAATGATGCCCGGAAGATCGGCTACGCAGAAAGATTGTTTGTCGCGGTATTCAACCATTCCCAGTTGTGGTGTGAGGGTGGTGAAAGCATAGTCAGCGATCTGGGGCCGGGCGGATGTAATTACAGACAAAAGGGTTGATTTGCCTGAGTTTGGAAATCCTACCAACCCTACATCGGCGAGGACTTTCAGTTCCAGGATCTTCCATCCATCCTGTCCGGGTTCTCCCGGTTGGGCGTAATCGGGAGCCTGGTTGGTAGCCGTTGCGAAATTGGCATTGCCCAGCCCGCCTCTACCGCCTCTTATCCATATTATTTCCTGTCCATCTTCCAGGATCTCGGCCTCTTGTTTTCCGCTGGCATCATCCCTGGCGATGGTTCCCAGTGGCACCTCTATCACCACGTCTTTGCCGCTGCGTCCCGAAGAATTATTACCGCTTCCGGGCGCTCCGTCTTCGGCAAGCACATTCTTGAAATAACGCAGGTGCAATAAAGTCCAGAGGTTTTTGTTTCCGCGCAGAATGATATGGGCGCCTCTTCCGCCATCTCCACCGTCGGGACCAGCCTGCGGGTTAAATTTCGTGCGCATAAAATGCCTGCTGCCTGCACCACCATGCCCTGATTTGCAGAAAATGCGGATATAATCTATGAAGTTGTTTTTTTCCATTGGTGGCGCAAAGATATTTATAATGTATTGGAGCGGCGAAGATCTTAAATTGAGGGATTCAGTGCTCCAGGATGCAGGGCGAGCCTGAATATCCCTGTTTGTAAGTGGAATTATCGGAAACCATTCCTTTATTTAATAGATGTTTATTTTTTCGATTGGAATTCTTTCCAACTCAAATACGAGATTTCCTGGGCAGGTCGATCCGGTTCAGGCTCCCTCAATGGTTCACAGGATCTCCAGCTTTCATACATCTCCTTTGGCAAAGCCTGGTATAATCTTGTGCCTTCAGATTTCCAGGCCATCATTTCGTCACTGACTTCTTTGATGATTTTGGCGGGATTGCCGGCAACTAAGCTGCGCCCTGGTATTTTTTCATCGGCTTTAATGAAGCTGAGCGCGCCAACTATGCATTCATCACCCAGTTCCACATGATCCATGATAACACTGTTCATGCCAACCAGGCAATTCCTGCCGATGCTGGCACCATGCACAATGGCGCCATGACCAATATGCGCGCCCTTTTTCAGGAGAACAGTTAGACCGGGAAACATATGAATGCAGCAATTTTCCTGCACGTTACAACCATCTTCGATAATGATGGCTCCCCAATCACCCCTGATGGCGGCGCCTGGTCCTATATAGACATCCTGCCCGATGATTACATTGCCCGTTACCGTTGCCTGAGGATGGACGAATGAAGATTGATGTACTACAGGTCTTAAGCCTTTGAATTCGTAAAACATGTTTTAAGTGGATTGAATAGCATGACAGGCCAATTGAAAATTAATATGCCGGAAGGAATATTATTCGAGTTCCCATTCCTGGTCTTTTCTGAACACTGTTCCTTTGAACCAGGCGACCAATTCGCCATTTTCTCTTTCCACCTTCACCTCATAATTCGCGATCTGCTTGCCCAGGCTTTTTTCAAAGGCCGTGGCCATGATGATTTCTCCGGCCTTCAGCGCTTTGATATGTGATATGGATGTTTCAATTGAAATGGCATGCTTGCCCGAACTATTGGAAGCAAAGGCAAGTGCGCTATCCGCGAATGAATAGGTAATGCCTCCGTGCGCAATATCGAATCCATTGCACATTTCGGGTCGGATTGTCATCCTGAGTTTGCAGTATCCTTCGCGTTCTTCCAATCGCTCCACCCCCAACCACCTGGAAAATTGATCTCGGGCTATCATGGCATCTATGATCCTGGCCGGTTTGGACTTCTTCATTATTGACCTTTGAATTTAGGTTCACGTTTTTTGAGAAATGCATCTACACCTTCCCGGTAGTCATCGGTCTGCACCGCCTTTTGCTGCAATTCATTCTCGGTGAGCAATTGCCCCTCCAGTGAATTTGAAAAGGAATAATTTAACGCGTGTTTGGTTAGCCCAAGTGCTTTTGTGGGCATTGCAGCGAGTTGCAGCGCAATCTTGAAGGATTCGGATTTAAATTCTGTATCTGGAAATACCTTATAAATCATTCCCATGGTCAGGGCCTCAGGTGCGCCCAGTTTCTCACCCAGCATCATGAGTGCCGAGGCCCTTTGCCATCCTACGAGTCGCGGCAGGAAATAAGTGCCTCCGCTATCGGGGATGAGGCCAATTTTGGAAAATGCCTGGATGAAGGAAGCCGATTGTGATGCCAGAACTATATCGCAGCATAGCGCAATATTCGCGCCCGCCCCGGCTGCAACGCCATTTACGGCCGCCACCACGGGTTTCGGGATATTCCTTATACTGGTGACAATGGGATTATAATGTTCCGAAAGGATTTGCTCCATACCCAGTGCCTCAGGCCCTGTTACTTCGGTGAGGTCCTGGCCTGCGCTGAAGCCCTTACCCTCTCCCGTTATATACAAGCAGCGCACTTCAGGCGAACTTGCACACTCGTCTAATTTGCTCTGTAAGTCCAGGGCCATTTCCCGGTTGAAGGCATTGAGTTTTTCGGGCCGGTTCAGCGTAATGACGCCAATTCCTTTTTCAATTTGGAGAAGAACTGATGACATATTACTGGATTATGAAGAAATTTGTGAAATAATATGATTACTGTATGAGGAACATTGCATTTCTTTTTTTGACCATTTCCGTTATGTTGTTATTGGAATGTTTGATTGAAACAGATCTGGCCCTTGACTCTCATGACTATTTGGGCCTTCACTGCTCGCTGCCCCTTCAATGACATTTAAAATAGTCAAAAGGTTCCTGGCAATCTTTGCACTGGTAAAGCGCCTTGCAGGCCGTTGAGCCAAATTCACTGATCCTCCTGGTATTCCAGGAATCGCAATGAGGGCACTGCACTGCTTCATTTTCGGTAAAATAATTGGTATTACAGAACTGGGGTTTAGCATTGGGTGGTGCGATGCCAAATTCTTTGAGTTTTTGTTTTCCTTTCTCGCTCATCCAGTCCGTGGTCCATGCTGGTGAAATGGCATTACTGACTTTTACGTCTGCGAATCCGTAGGAGAGAAGGGTCATCCTGATATTGGCCGCGATCATGTCCAGAGCCGGGCAGCCACTATAGGTTGGCGTTATAGTAACTTCTACCCTGTCTCCATCCAGTGTTATGTCTCTTACAATACCAAGGTCGTTGATGGTGAGTACCGGCACTTCAGGATCGGTCACTTCTTCCAGCATCTCCCTGACTTTTTCAATTGATATGTCTGAAATAATCTTCATCCCTGATTTGAAATTTATTATTCTGCTTTGTCACCATTCACAAGCGGGATAGGCCCTTTGCATGAACTGTAATTCGGTCAATATGAATCCGAGATGTTCACTGTGCAGGCCCGATTTTCCTCCACTCTGCATCCACGGATCAGCAGTCAGTCCTCCTTCCCCGGTGCCACCAGGATGGGGGAGGATTGCTTCATGAAAAACTTCAGCTACTCTTTTATCCCATTCAGTCTTTAAGGAAGGCAGATTCGCTCCGATCCCGGCATCTGCGGCTGATTTTTCATAGTCGGTCGGTGCAAATAATTCTCCCGTATAGGTCCAGAGCTCTGTAATTGCCTGCATGATGCGATGCCGGCTTTCTTCCGTTCCGTCGCCGAGGCGAATGACCCATTCACCCGACCATCGCATGTGGTAGGTAACTTCTTTCAATGCTTTAGCGCTGATTCCCGCGATCACTGAATCCCTGCTCTCCTGCAATTTACTGTATAGAAGATATTGAAAACTGCTGAATAAGAATTGTCGCATTATGGTTTTGGCCCAGTCGCCGTTGGTTTGCTCCACCAATAAACAATTCCTGAATTCACGGGTATCACGCAGGTAGGCGAGACTATCTTCATTTATCTCCTTTTCTTCAACTGTCTGCAATATTCTTAGACCGGATTGGTTTGCTGTCGATGCGGCGTACTGGTAGAAATTCCTGCCTTGTCCTATAAGGTCGAGTGCGATATTGGTGAGGGCAATATCCTGCTCCAGCACTGGTCCGTGGCCACACCATTCACTATTGCGGTGGCCCAGTATCAGCGCGTCATCTGCCAGGTGCAGCAGGTATTCTGTGAGAATTGCGGGTTCCAAATTCGTGTTATGCATTTACGATTCGGTGCTCAAATATGTTTCAGTTCATCGGGCAAACGGTAAAAAGTGGGATGGCGATATATCTTGTCACTTGCCGGATCGTAGAAAGATTCTGCGTCGTCGGGATTGGAAGCGTGAACATACCTGCTTTCCACCACCCAAATGCTGATCCCTTCCATCCTGCGGGTATAAACATCACGGGCATTTTCGATAGCCATCTCCGCATCTGCCGCATGAAGGCTTCCCACGTGCTTATGATCCAAACCCTGCTTATTGCGAATAAAGACTTCCCACAATGGCCATTCAGTCTGGGGCCTTGTTATTTTGCTTCCGTTCGACGAACCGCTTCCTTTTTCATCAGGAATATCACCATAATATTGTTTGCGAATATGGAAATTCATGGATTTGTTTTTTTGTTCAGAAGAAAATCTATGAATGGGCTATGCCACTTTTTTTCTTTCATTTCGGAGCCTGCATTTTTCCGCATAGGCGGTAGCGGCTTTTCTTACCCAGTCTCCTTCTTCATGGGCACTAATCCTGGCCTGGAGTCTTTCACGGTTGCAGGGCCCATTTCCTTTCACCACGTTCCAGAATTCCTGCCAGTCAATCTCACCAAAATCATAGTGCTTACTTTCTTCATTCCATTTCAATTGCGGGTCTGGAATCTTCATGCCCAGAATTTTCACTTGCTCCGCGCAGATGTCAACAAACTGCTGGCGCAACTCATCATTACTTTTTCTTTTTATTTTCCAATCTGTACTCTGTTTGCTATGCGGAGAGTCATCATCCCTGGGCCCGAACATCATCAGGCTGGGCCACCACCAGCGGTTAATAGCATCCTGGCACATTTCCTTTTGAGCCCGGCTGCCCCTGCTCAGTGTCAACAATATTTCAAATCCCTGTCGCTGATGGAAACTTTCTTCTTTGCAGATCCTCACCATTGCTCTCGCATAGGGGCCATAAGAAACGCGACATAGCATCACCTGGTTGATGATGGCCGCTCCGTCAACCAACCAACCAATCGCTCCAATATCGGCCCAGGTCAAAGTGGGATAATTGAATATGGAAGAATATTTCGCTTTTCCGCGGTGAAGATCTTCAACCGTGGATTCCCTGGTAACACCCAGTGTTTCGGTGGCGGCATAGAGATACAATCCATGACCGGCCTCATCCTGCACTTTGGCGAGTAGCGCGGCTTTGCGGCGTAAAGATGGTGCCCGCGTAATCCAATTACCTTCGGGCAGCATTCCCACAATTTCACTATGCGCATGCTGACTGATTTGCCGGATCAGGGTCTTGCGATATGCTTCCGGCATCCAATCCCTGGGCTCGATCTTAATTTCATTGTTGATCTTGCGCTGGAATATTTTCTCCAATTCCTCCATGCTCATGTTGTTACAATTAAGATGATATTAAGTTACCAACTAAAACCTGAATCCGGTCTGCTATTATCATTCAACTACAAAATTAGCCAATCTTTTCCATTTCACTAACAACTGTTAGTTTACAAAATATGGATTCTATTGATTATTTGTATCGAAGCCACAAATAGAAAATGCTATTTTTAAAAGAAAGTTCTGATGCGCTCAATTTGTATTTTCATTCTTATGCTATGCTCCTTGCCATCATGGTGCCAGGAGCTTTACCAATTTCCTGCCGACGCCAAATCTAAGGTAGTGAGTTTTGAAAACAGGTCGGGCAAACCGGGATTGGGAGGAAGGGAGAACAAGGGTGCCAAGGGTCATCCTGCGGAGATAATTAAACCAGGAGAGAGGAAGGAATTACTCAATTTCAAAGGAACTGCCACCATCAGAAGGATCTGGTGCACGGTCAATGACCGTTCGCCTCAGATGCTCAGGTCTCTGCGTTTGCAGGCTTTCTGGGACGGAGCATCCCAGCCTGCAATTGATGTTCCATTGGGTGATTTTTTTGGAGTGGGACTGGGACAGAAAGTGAAATTTGAATCTGCCCTTTTCAGCGATCCCGAAGGACGATCTTTCAATTCTGTTATTCCCATGCCATTCAGGAAATCGGCAAGAGTGGTGATGGTCAACGAGAGTAATTCTGATGTCACCCTGTTTTATGATATTGACCTGGTGGAACTCAGGCAGCAACCATCCGACATGCTTTATTTCCATGCTTATTGGTCGCGTCAGATGCACGGAACCCTGAAAAAGGATTTTGAAATTCTCCCGCAAATCAAAGGAAGAGGAAGATGGCTGGGGGTAAATATGGGAGTGATTGCAGATACTGCCTACGGAAATACCTGGTGGGGCGAAGGTGAGGTGAAGATATACCTGGATGGCGATTCAATATATCCCACCATCAACGGAACCGGCACAGAAGATTATATAGGCACCGGATGGGGCATGGGAACCTTTTCACAGATGAACCAGGGATGCCTGGTGGCTGATGAGGAAAAGAAACAATATGCCTTCTACCGGTATCATATACCCGATCCCGTTTATTTCAGCAGTGATATTAGAGTGACTATACAGCAAATTGGCGGAGGAGATATAAGTGAGGTGAGGACCCTGGTTCAAAAAGGCGCGGCGCTAATTCCCGTTACAGTGTCGGCAGAAAATTCATTCGTAAAATTATTTGAGCTGAATCCGGTTCCGAAAATAACCGATCCTGATTTTCCAAAAGGATGGGTGAATTTTTACAGGGTGGATGACTATTCCGCTACGGCTTATTTTTACCTCAACAAACCCGTCAATGGGCTTCCGCCATTGCAGGAGGCAGGGGAAAGAATGATGGGGTTGCGCTGATTTCAACGCTTATCATAATCTACCGAGATTCTGCGGGTTCGGGGATGTGACTGGCAGGTAAGAATATAACCGGCGGCCACTTCCTCCGGCTCGAGTGCGTAATTCGCATCCATGTCAACTTTGCCTTCGAGCAATAGGGCCCTGCAACTTCCACAAACACCGCCTTTACAGGAGAATGGAAGGTCCAGGCCTTGAGCCAGGGCCGCATCCAGGATGCTTTCTTTATCAAAAGCAAGTTCAAAATCGAAGGCCCTCCCATCCAATTTTACTGTGACGAGACTCTTTGCAGCAGAAATTTCCCGGGCATTTTCCTGGCTGATTGCAGCAGGCCGGTCTTGATCCGGCGTGGTAAACAATTCAAAATGGATTTTCTTTCTTTCAATCCGGTTTTGCTCCAGGTAATCACGAATGCTGAATATCATTTCTTCAGGCCCGCAAAGAAAGATCTCATCGGCCGTATTCCAAGCTATAATTTTTTTTAGTTGCTCCAGTTTTTCCACATTGATCCTTCCGCAAAAAAGAGGGGTATCCGTTTTCTCGCGACTAAGAATATTGACCAGGTTAAATCGGTCCATGTATTTGTTCTTGAGTGCCTCCAATTCTTCTTTGAAGATGATGGAGGCGCTGTTGCGATTGCCATATACCAATGTGAAGGTGCTTTGGGGTTCAGTGTGAAGCACCGATTTGATAATTGAAATGGTGGGTGTGATGCCACTTCCCACAGCGAATGCGATATATTTCTTCCTTTGGTCAGGATGGACTTCAGTATAAAACCTGCCGGTGGGAGGAAGTACTTCCAGGGTCTGTCCGGGCCTGAGGTTTTTATGAGCCCAGGCGGAAAACCAACCCTGCTCTTTCTTCTTGATGGCCACCCGCAATTCATTCTCATAAGGGGCGCTGCAAATAGAATAAGAACGCCTCATTTCCTTTCCATCAACTGAAGCTTTGATAGTGATATTCTGGCCATGATGGAAACGGAATATTTCTTTCAATGATTCGGGCACTTCAAATTTGACTGAGATGCAGTCTGCCGTTTCATTCTTGATTTCCTTTATGGTTAACGGATGAAAATGAATAGACATCAGGCATAATATTTAACCGGCTCTTAATCCTTCCACCAATATGATCACCATATTTTCTTCCAATTGTTCTGCTGAAATTTTTTGTTTGGATCGGTGCCATGATTCAATGCCGCTGACGGCATGCAACATGATGAGGACGGCAGTGGGAGCGTCAATTTTCTTGATTTCCTTTTTCGCGATTCCCTGCTCAATGATTCCTGCCAGGCGCTGGCGATAGGTCTTTCGCTGTGTTTTAAAATTCGATAAATAGGGATCGGTCAGGTGTTTCCATTCCCGGTCGGCCACATGAACCGCTTCATAATTGTGGATCATTTGACGTATGTGAAACTGCAGGATGGACTGCACTTTGGCGATTGATGATTGTTTGCTGTTTTCCATTTCCTCCAGGTGTGTCATAAACTGGTTGGCTACACGAAAACAGATCTCTTGTAATATTTCGGCTTTGGAACGGATATGGTTATACAGGCTTGCGGCTTCAACGCCCACATTTTCCGCCAGATCGCGCATGGACGTGGCACTGAAACCTTTCTCCCTGAATAATTTGGCAGCCTTACTGATGATCACTTCTTTCTTGCTGCTGTTTCGATTGGTCTTGATGGCTGGCATTTCCGGCTATTATTTCGCCTGCAAAACTAACACTTATTAGTAGGTTTTATCCACGATTCCACTAAATATTATCCCTTTCTTCCTGGGTATTCAAACAAGTACGATTAGCTTCTTTCAGTATCTATGAAAACCTAATTGGCACCATGATATGTGCTTCAAAAGGCAGACTATAAAAATTTTACAGGCAGACTTATTACAATTAGCTTTGCAGCGTTTTGCTCAGGCTGTCAATGGGAGTACCGGGCATGGTATATGTGCAGGCGGCGGGGTAGTGCAAAATAGATCATAAAGACCCTTTAGGGGAAGAAATCAAACATAATTATGTCACTTATTGTTCTCGGTTCAATGGCCTTTGCTTCTATCGAAACTCCTTTCGGTAAGAGTAATAAAATTGTGGGAGGCGCCGCTACCTATATAGCCTGGAGCGCGTCGAATTTTACGAGGCCCATCAAGCAGATTTCGGTAGTTGGGGGTGATTTTCCCAAGGAAGAGCTTGCTGTTTTAAATGCAAGAGGTGTGGACCTGGAGGGGGTGCAGATCAAAGAAGGCCAAAGATCTTTTTTCTGGAAGGGAAAGTATCACCTGGACATGAATACCCGCGACACTCTTGAAACCCAGCTCAACGTGCTGGGAGAATTTCAACCTGTAGTTCCTGAAAGTTACCAGGGTGCAGAATTCCTCATGCTGGGTAACCTGGCTCCTTCGGTACAGCTCAGCGTAATCAAACAACTGAAACAGCGGCCGAAGCTGGTGTTGCTCGATGAAGTGCTCGCCGGGCTCAACCC
>CALFNL010000082.1 GCA_937902875.1 uncultured Bacteroidota bacterium
GAAAATTTCAAAGGACTGGAGCATTATTCGGCCGACCAACTAATTCGCTGGAGTAGGGTGATGAGAGAGCGGATCAATGAAAAAAACCATTTTGTTCATCCCGAAAATCCCACCATTCAAGGCTGTTCGCACATATTGTGGACCGGAAAAGTGATTGATAAGAATTCCACCGCCAGAAATGCGGTTTTTTATGGCGACAAAGCCATTGATCGTTCACCTTGCGGAACGGGCACTTCGGCCAGGATGGCACAATGGTATGCCAAAGGCAAATTGAAAAAGGGAGATGAATTCATTCATGAAAGCATCATCGGTTCCAAATTTACCGGACGAATTGAAGATGAAACGACCGTGAACGGAGCACCAGCCATCAGGCCCAGCATCGAAGGATGGGCCAAAATATACGGTCATAATACAATCACCATCGACTCTGTTGACGATCCTTATGCCTTTGGGTTCCAGGTTTTGTAGGCGATTTTAATTTTGCGTCAAAATTACATTTATTATTATTTTCGTAGAATGTAGCCGCTTCCGCAGAAGCCGGCGCCTGTTTAGTTTTTTTTAGAGTATTTTGAATGAAACAAAACATTTGACATGAAACGAATCTGCCTGCCCATTTGCCTTTTGGCTTCTCTTTCCTTTCAATCTTATTCGCAGGGGCTGAAAGCCAGGATCAAGATTGATGTGGAGCGAAAAATTGGTTCCATAGACAGTATGTTGTATGGAAATTTCACCGAACACCTGGGACGCTGTATTTATGGAGGCATTTATGACCCTAATTCAAGCCAGGCAAATGCAGATGGCTTCAGAAAAGATGTTATAGAGGCCACAAAGAACCTGGGAGTATCGGTGATTCGCTGGCCGGGAGGAAATTTTGTTTCGGGTTATCACTGGATGGACGGGATTGGGCCAAAAGATCAGCGACCCAGGAGGAAGGACCTCGCATGGGGTGATATTGAAACCAACCAGGTTGGCACGGATGAATTCATGAAATTCACTGCGGCAGCGGGCGTAGCACCATATGTATGCGTTAATATGGGTACCGGCACGCTGGATGAAGCCCGCAATTGGGTAGAATATTGCAATGCTCCCCCTGGATTATATTATTCGGATCTCAGAGTTAAAAATGGTCATCCGGAACCTTATCATGTAAAATATTGGGGGCTTGGGAATGAAGTTGATGGAGAATGGCAAATGGGGCACAAGAATGCAGAGGATTATAGCAAGTATGCACTCGAAGCCGCAAAACTGATGAAATGGAGCGACAATAAAATCAAGCTCATCGCATCCGGCTCCAGTAATTACAACGATAAATGGGTGGATTGGAACCGAACCGTTTTGACAAGCCTGCACGACTACATAGATTATATTTCTTTACATCACTATTCCGCCAACCGGGAGCATGACCATTACAAATTCATGGCCATCACCACCAGAGTGGAAAATATCATTAATATCACAGAGGGTCTCATCAATGAAGTGCGTACGCGCTACAGGATGGAAAAACCCATTTATATTGCTTTCGATGAATACAATGTGTGGTACCGCGCCTTTAATGAACAAAAGCTGGAAGAACATTATAATATGCAGGATGCCCTGGTAGTAGCCATGTACCTGAACACTTTTATCCGCCATGCCAATATCGTGAAAATGGCGAATCTTGCGCAACTGGTGAATGTGATTGCTCCCATGATGGTTACCCAAGACAAACTTTGGATGCAGACCACCTTTTATCCCCT
>CALFNL010000083.1 GCA_937902875.1 uncultured Bacteroidota bacterium
AGATGATTGTGTAAGAGTGCCTGTTGCCTTCGCGAATTTAATAAAGGAAATATCCGCGCCTCCCAGGCCCTGGATCGAAAAGGGATTCAATATCCTTCATTGGACAGATATGGCGGAAGGCGGCCATTTCGCGGCCCTGGAACAACCTCGCTTACTCGCAGATGATATAATTGATTTTTTTAAAAGCATTACTTAGTGAAATCATGGCTGCAATTATTGATGAATTCTCGAATTGAAAACAATGGAACCGACTTCTTTACTGCGATTTTCAATTCCCCATTTTTGATTACATTTCAGGATGAAAAAATTATTCATCATTTTCTTGTTCTTGCAGGGCCGCGCCTGGGCACAGATCGATCCGGCAAGGATTACGATCGCGAGGGACAGTTTTGGCGTTCCTCATATTTTCGCTCCCACCGACCCCGAAGTGGCATATGGTCTTGCATGGGCCCATGCGGAAGATGATTTTGCCAATATTCAATTGCTGGTTCTTACCGGGAAGGCCCAATTGGGTACGGTTCTGGGAAAGGCGGGGGCAAGGGTGGATTATGTAGTGCAACTGCTGCGCTGCCGCGAATTGGTGGATGAACAATGGTCAACACTGAGTCCAGATTTTGTGGCCCTGGTCAGTGGATATGTGGAAGGTTTGAATGCTTACGCCAAAGCACACCCGCGGGAGGTGAAGCATAAAAAGGCCTTCCCATTCAACGAAAAGGAATACCTGACTTCAGTCGTTTTTTCACTGAGCGTATTTTGCGGAGTTGACAAGCTCCTGCCCCAGATATTAGACGGCCGGGTGGCGACCATTCCCGGTTTCCAAACTGAAGGTTCCAATGCATTTGCCATTCATCCTTCGCGCAGCAGGAGCGGGGAAGCATTCCTGGTGATCAACGCGCATCAACCCCTGGAAGGCCCTGCGGCATTCTATGAAGCACATGTTCAGAGTGAGCAAGGATGGAATATGCTGGGCGGGCTCTTTCCCGGCGGCTGCCTCATCTTCCATGGCACTAATGAAAACCTTGGATGGGCGCATACCGTGAATAACCAGGATAAGATCGATCTCTTCGAATTGCAGATGAATCCGCAAAATTCAAACCAATATAAATTCGACGATCAGTGGCTTGACCTGGAGACAAGAAAAGTGAAATTGAAAGTGAAGGGCATACCCATTTCCATCAACAAAAAATTATTTTGGAGCAGGTATGGCGCCACCCTCAAAACAAAACGCGGCACATTTTCCATTAGACTGCCCGCCAATATGGACTGCAGGGCCCTGGAAGAATGGTACCGAATGAATAAAGCCAGGAATTTTACGGAATTCTACCGCGCTTTGAGTATGACCAGCCTACCAATGTTTAACATCACCTATGCAGACAGGTACGACACTATTTTTTACATCAGCAATGGCAAAATGCCGCTACGTAATCCCAATCCCAAATACAACTGGCGCGGCACAGTGCCGGGAAATGTATCGGCTACACTCTGGACAAAATTCAAACCCATCACCGAATTGCCACAATATATCAATCCTCATTCGGGATACCTTTTCAATACGAATCATTCACCATTTCTGGCAACCGATTCGGCCGATAACCTTGACAAGAATAAATTCGATCCTAACGACGGTTATGAATTATTCCGGAACAACCGAAGTCAGCGCGTGAACGAATTGATTCCCGGGAATGATCTAATCAGCTTCGACCAACTGAAAAGCATCAAATTTGACCTCCAATACCCGCAGCAACTGCAATTTCCTTATGATATTGACAGCATGTTTCTACTCGATGAGAATGAATACCCTTCATTGAAAGATATAATCAGCAAATTTCATCAATGGAACAGAAAGGCAGATGTGGATAGCAAAGGAGCTGCGATTTTTCTGCTTGCCTATAGCTACCTGGCCCCAAAACTCATAGGTTCGCCACCACGCAAAATCACGAAAGCAGAAGCAGTGGAAACCTACCAATACGTACAGGATTATATGATAAAATATTTTGGCAACATCGATCAGAAACTGGGTGATATTCAAGAACTCGTCAGGGGAAATGAAGCCCGTTCTGCTGGCGGACTCCCAGACGTTCTGGCGGCCGAATACACCGCTCCTTACAAAAATGGCATGAGGCAAATCGTGCAAGGGGATGCATATATTTGTCTTGTTGGTTATCCTAAAACCGGACTGCCCTTCATTGAATCCATCAATGCCTTCGGAGCCAGTAATCACCCCGACTCACCCCATTACAAAGACCAGATGCCTTTATTCCTGCAGCAGAAAACCAAGCACATGACTCTGAACAAGAATGAGGTATTGAAAAACGCCGAGCGAATTTATCATCCGGGGAAATAAGAATGGCCAATGATTTATGTGCCTGACACCAGAATCTGACTCCCTAAATGGCGAAAATAGATCTTTATCTCAGCCGTTGAAATCTCGATTCTGCGGATATAATTATTGTTTTGGTTTCAGGAATACCAATTGCCCAATGTGGTAGGCCATGTGGGCGGTTCTGTTGAGGATCACGTTTAATTTATTCCTGAACGGTTCCCTGGCAAAATCTTCTTCCGATATGGTAGTGTGTTTCTTGAACCATTCTTCGGGTGGCCATTCTTCAAAATATTTTCCGAGCCGGGTATTCACTTCGGTCCAGTTTTGTTTCAGCACTTCAACAGAAGGCATAGTGAATCCCGATTTGTCAGGGTTAGAGACAAATATTTCATACAGGTGCGGATATTTCTTTTCACCCATGCCAAGCAGGGGAAACATGTTATCGGTTACCGCTACCAGGTGGCCCAATAGATAAATGCCACTATTCCTACCGGGAGCAACGTCTTCCTCCAATTGTTCATCGGAAATTTCGTTCAGGAGGCTTTCAACTCTCTTCAATTGCATTTCCCAGGCATTGATCGCCATTCTTACAATTAATTCATTTTCCTGTATGGGCCTGGTATTTTCCAAAGAGTGATTCATGATTTTTTTTTAATTTAGATAAATTTTCCGAAAATTCATTTCCTTCTTCTTATAACAGTTTTCTCAATAAATTGTTTGATCTATTCTGACTGTCGGCCCTTCAATATTATATCATAATATCTTAATCTTACCCTCTTACTTTAGCCCTGCCCCGAAATATTAATCAGAATTGGCCAATTGCTGAATATACTCATTATTACAAAACTTTTAAAATCAAGACTCATGTTAAGCAACAATTCAAAAGATATCGTATTTATCACCGGGGCATTTGTAGGTAATGCCTGCTGGGACGAATGGAGAACCTATTTTGAAAGCAAAGGATACTCTACCATTGCGCCGGCCTGGCCTTTTAAGAACGCGTCAGCCGCGGAATTGAGAGCGAGACAACCCGATGACACGGATTTGGCAACTCTAACTCTTTCACATTTGGTGGATTATTTTATGGATATCGTAAAGGGATTTCCGGAAAGACCCATATTGATCGGGCACTCACTGGGCGGGCTCATTACACAGATCCTCGTGAACCGTGACCTCGCTGCCGCGGGAGTTGCAATTCACTCCTTGCCACCGCAAGGGATAATCCCCTATGAATTCTCATTCCTGAAGGGGGGATGGAAGGCCTTGGGATTGTTTACTTCTGCGAAGAAAACTTATTTGATGTCGTTCAAAGATTGGCAATATGCGTTTGTAAATGGAATGCCTCTGGAAGAACAAAAAGTGGCCTTCGAAAAATACACGATCCCTGAATCTAAAACGGTTACCAGGGGAGGATTGACCAGCGCGGCAAAAGTGGATTTTGCAAAACCACATGTGCCATTGCTCCTCACTTCGGGTAGCACGGATCATATAATACCGGCCCATCTCAATTTGCGGAATTTCAGGAAATATGTGGACAATGGTTCAGTTTTGGATTATAAGGAATTTCCCGGGAGGAATCATTTTGTTTTGGGCCAGCCCACCTGGAAGGAAGACGCAGAATACATTTTGAATTGGATACAGAAAATTTCGGAGCAGCCCAAACCGGAAGCGCAAAAAATGAGTTTGCAGCAATGAAATATCCCATGCGCATAGTTCCGCAAATGAAGGATGGGAAAAATTGGAACTAAATTGAAAAGCAGGATCACAATTTCAATAATGCAATCTTGATCAGTCAATCAATAAAAAGTCCGGCTTTTAAATGCGCCGGACATTTTTTTGAAATTTTATCTGAAAGCACAGATGCCTTCAATTTGTTTTTTAATTTGGAAACTGACTGCCACCGAAGTTATGCGGATCAATGGAATAATAGGGGTCAGATAATTCCCCTAAGTCGCCCATTTCCAAAGCAATGAAGGATTCCGCTTCACGGATTTCCCGAAGGTAGAGTGATTTTCCATCGGCGGAACGCTCGCAAATTTCGGGTATCATCTCACGGATCAATCCATTCCATAATGCTTCCTGCAACTGCTCTTTATCTGAGAGGCGGTTTTGATTTTCATTCGATTCATCCTTTTCGCACCATTGGCGGGATGAAAAACTGGTGCCAGTCATCACCAATATTTCCTGTTGTGTAGATCTTGTTTCCATAACCTGTGTTTTATGGCTCTCATTAAAATAGACGCAGATATTGCCTCAAGGGTAACATCGGACAACCCAAAAATTGAGTTAAAAATGACTGGATTTGGAAGATGCTACCTTTAAATCCCAGTTTCAATTCGGCCTCCAAACCTCTCTTTCGGGGACCTTGCAGGATGAATTGACATATGCCAATGTAATTGAGAATCGTTCAACCCGCTTGTTTGTACAACTCAAATACTCTGATCAGGATGCAAAGCCAGACCCTCCTCAGCAAACAATAATCCTCAATATCTTTGCATGGTTTCCATTGAACCAATCTCGCAGTCAGGATCATAGCATTCAATAAAATCAGTAACTTGAATACATGAATTCATGGGCAGGAATTGAGCCTGGTCCATTTCAAAAATAATCGGGCAGATAAATATGAAAGAAATTAGGGCGATAGTGGACGCGTATTCAACTATTGACTTTACGAAGAACCAGGCTTCATTGGCCACAGTGGTTCGCGTGGAAGGCTCATCGTACCGGAGAATGGGTGCGCGTATGCTGGTAAAGGATGATGGGAATTACCTCGGAGGCATCAGTGGAGGTTGCCTTGAAGGAGATGCATTGAGAAGGGCTCAAAAAGCAATTGCTTCTCAAAAGCCATCCATGATCACATATGATACTACGCAGGATGACGGTCACCAGGTGGGCGTTGGTTTGGGTTGCAATGGAATTATTGATGTGCTTTTCACTCCTCTTGGAAATGACGAGCCTGGAAATCCGCTGGATATTTTATCCGGACTCGTGGATACCCGCATGCCCAGGATCATGGTTTCAATTACAGGTCCAAATAATAACCAGCATATGTTGGGCAGGTCATGGATTTATGAAAATGAAGATCAATTCAGAGGGGCTTTCGCGATGCCGGAGATATTGGGTGACCTGTTGAAGGATATAGTTCTGGCTAAAGAATCCCTTTCATCAAAATCAGTTCTATATCAAACTGAAGAAGGACAAACACAGGTGTTTATTGAAGTGGTTCTGCCGGCCCTGCAGCTGGTACTGTATGGTGCTAACTATGATCTATACCCGATGGCAAGGATATCCCGTGAATTGGGATGGAATGTTACGGTAGTTACTAATATAGCCAGGGCCGGAAAGTCTTTGTTTGCCCTTGCCGATAAAGTGGTTCATAATAAAGGAGATGAATTGCCACAGATAGACGGATTCACAGCAATCCTACTGATGTCGCATGATTACAAGACTGATTTTTCCAATCTGCAAAAATCGATCCACACAAATGCCGGCTATATCGGCCTCCTGGGTCCGCGCAAACGTGCCCTTAAAATGTTCGATGCGATGATTGCTGATGGAAGACCACTGACGAAGAAGGATCAGCACAGGATATTTGCGCCTGCGGGTCTCCACATCGGGGCAGCCAGCCCTGAGGAAATTGCCCTTTCGATCATTGCGGAGATCCAGGCTCATTTCGCAGGCGGAACAGGAACTCCGCTCAGATTGAAAAAAGGAGCCATTCATTCAGATTGAAATTTGCAAAGGCACTGGAAATTCCGGATCCGGGCTATCGGTTTCCTGGAAATCTATGGCTCATTTAGTAAGATATTAAGGGAGTCGGAGAATAAGAATATTGGATAGGCTTTGTGATATTGTATGAATCCGTACATAGAATCATAAAATCATTATTATGGAATACAGGCAACTGGCACAGACAGATTTGAAATTATCGGCCATAACATTTGGCGCCTGGGCTATTGGAGGTTGGATGTGGGGAGGCACGGAACGCAAAGATGCCGTGGATGCGATTCGATCTTCATATAATTTAGGAGTCACCAGCATTGATACCGCGCCTGTATATGGTCAGGGTCTGAGCGAAGAAATTGTTGGAGAAGCGATAAAAGGAATTCCAAGGGAAAAGCTCCAAATCCTTACCAAGTACGGGATGCGATGGGATTCAAAGAAAGGAGCTTTTGCGTTCAGCAGCGTCGATAATTCCGGCAAGCCAATCGATATCTACAAATATGCCGGCAAGGAGAGCGTGATAAAAGAATGTGAGGATAGTCTCCGAAGGCTGGGCACAGACTATATTGATCTTTACCAAATACACTGGCCGGATTCAACTACACCGGTGAGTGAGGCCATGGAAGCGGTTTCGAAGCTCCTGGAGCAGGGTAAGATCCTCGCCGCAGGTGTTTGCAACTACGATAAAGCCTTGATGATGGAAGCCGGGAAAACGATTTCGCTCGCATCCAACCAGGTTCCTTACAGCATGGTGGAAAGAAGCATAGAAAAAGAATTGGTTCCTTACTGCATCCAGCACAATAAATCTATCCTGGCTTACAGTCCCCTCCAAAGGGGAATTTTGACAGGGAAAATAAAACCCGGCCATAAGTTTGCGCCCGGCGACCACCGCCCGGGAACCAGGTTCTACAAGCCGGAAAATATTGTGAGGATCAATGAGTTCCTGGAAAAGATCAAGCCCATGGCCGCGGATAAAAAATCTTCCTTGTCGCAATTGGTGATTCGCTGGACGATAGATCAACCAGGCATTACCATTGCCCTGGTCGGGGCCAGAAATGCGGCGCAGGCTATCGAAAACGCTGAAGCTGCTGATATCAGTCTCACAAAAGAAGATATTACCTTTATTAACGGAGAATTGAATAAGCTGGAATTGGTAAATTAATTGTTCTGACTTTAGCCAGTGTCTTTGATGCGGGGCTCATCTGGGTAACCAGCATTTTCTACACTATGGTCTTTGCCCTCACTGACCACCAATCTATTTTTAAACTATCCAAGGCATTGAATTCACTCTCATCGGTGATGTGGGGCTCATCTGGGTAACCAGCATATTCTCTTTCGATGTCGTTGCCCTAACCAATCACCAATCTGCTGAGGTGGCAGCTAATCTCACTCGCTGGCATTTTGACCATCATCTATTTTCAAACCATCCACCGGCGTAGAATTCACTCTCATCGGTGATACGGGGCTCATCTGGGTAACCAGCATATTCTCTTTCGATGTCGTTGCCCTCACTGACCATCAATATATTTTTAAACTATCCAAGGCGTAGAATTCACTCTCATCGGTGATGTGGGGCTCATCTGGGTAACCAGCATTTTTTGCGCCGAGGCCGGTGTTCTCACTAACCTCCCCATGCCGCCTTGGTCAATATCTTCACTTTCCACCAATCTACGCCCAAGCCGGGTCTGGTTTTCATTGAAATGCATCCTGCGATTCCGCCACTCTATATGCCCATTTTCCCGATAACCGGATCGGTGTAACTGGCCTTACCCGTTTCCACCCTGCCTGCATACCTCTTGAAAAAAAGATCGCTGCCCTTCAATCTTACCGTGAAATCGTACCAGCCAAAACTTTTTGACAGATCCATCAGTATGGAAGCCATAGGTTGTTTGGAACCAGCTGGATTCATAGTTTGAGTACGCTTCCCCGTTCCATAGGCATTGTCAATAATTTCTATTTCATGTTTACCCTTGGTCCCTGCATTCTTCAGATTGATAAGCAGATTTCCCGTATGCTTTTTTCCGGTTATGGCATCCCGTTGGTAGGAGCAGGAAATATCCAACTCAGGATCGTTCGCATTGCCAGAGAATTCTCGGTAGAAACCATTGGGCCCATATACCTGCAAATGGTATTGATCATTTTCGAATGCGGCGATCGGCCAGCTGTCTTTCAGCCTGTCGCTTGAAGTTATGGCATAGGACCAAACCCGGACCGCTTCTCCTTCATATTTTCCCGGTGCATATACACTGAATGGGGATCCCGCGGTTTTTTCTCCGAATATTTCTTTGCGCGACTCAAAATTTATTTCAAATTGCTTCCGGTCAGCGCTGATCTTTCCGTCAACATATAACTGGTAGGGCAAGGCGCAGGAGGATCGGATTCCCTTTTCCTGTCTTGGCATGGAAGGATTAGCGTGGAAATCATGGTTGAGCCGTTCTACTTCCTCCTTCGTCAGTTTCCTGTAATCGGCAGGCAGTCCCTTAAATTTCGCTTTGTGAACACTTACTATGAATTTATCTTTTTCAACAAATTCAGGAGTTGATATTTTCTCGCCATTATATGGCCTGAAATTGGAGCTCAGGTCGCCACATGTCGCACGTCGCCAATCCGAAATATTGGGTTCGCGCACAGGCTTACCCATTTTGTGAGAGAGGAATTTTTCCAGGAATTGCAGGCCCGAACTATGATCAAAAACCTGGGAATTCACCCATCCGCCACGGCTCCAGGGTGAGGCAATCACGAGTGGCACGCGATAACCAAGGCCTATGGAACTTTCCCGCATATATTCTTCAGGCACCCCTGTCTTTTTCTTCTCCTGCTCCATACTCACATATTCTACCCTGGCATCAATTTTATCGGACACCCTTCCTGTTTTTGGATCGCGCGGATTGGGGGCGACAAATGGTGCCACATGATCAAAATATCCATCATTCTCATCATAGGTTAAAATGAAAATAGTCTTCTTCCAGACCTCAGGGTTTTGAGTGAGAATATCCAATACTTCGGATACATACCAGGCGCCATACCAGGCCGAGCTGGGATGGTCTGAAAATGTTTCCGGAGCCACCAGCCAGGATACGGTGGGAAGAGAACCCGATTTTACGTCTTCCCTGAATTGATGAAATACATCTCCCTTGGGAATGTTCACTTCGCGGTCTATATCTCCGTCCTTGTATTTTAGTGTGGTTAATTCATGGTAGAAAGGATCATTCTTATTGGTACAGAAGGCTTTTTCGTGCAGTTTCTTTTCTGCTTCTGACAACTGTTCATATTTTTCCCGGGTATATTCCTTTTTCTCTTCGGATAGTTTTGATAGTCGCAATTTCTTCTGATCCAATTTCTTTTTCAATTTTTCAAGATCCTTGTCGGTGGGGGCCAGCAACTGAATCTTCTTTTGCAGCTCATCAATTTCAGTCGGAAGCCGGCTTTGCATTTTTTCCAGGAAATCAATATATCGCTGAGAGAGTTTTACATGATACTGGGTAAAATATTCCAATGGATTGTCGCCAAAATTGGCCAGCCACGCATCCTCTTCTTCGGTAAAGCCGCCATCCACGCTGATATCATTCTGATAAATCTTCCATGAAATATCGGCCTGTTCCAATCTTTCGGGGAACCCGGCCCAGCTTGCCACGGAATCATAATCCACGTCTTCATTCCAAAGATTCGCTTTTGAATTTTCATGTTGTTCTGCTCTGATGGTACCCGTCCAGAAATACAATCTGTTAGGCGTAGTTCCGGTCAGGGAGGAGCAGACATGCTGAGCCGGGCGCCGGGCGTCCAGGTATACATGGCCCTGGAACCTGTCGATTGTCGCAAGAGTTTCGACGGGCTGACCGCTGCCGTGGAGACGGTGTTCCAGCGGAACGTGCTGGATGGGCACCTGTTTCTGTTCCTCAATCGCAAACGGGACCGCCTCAAGATCCTGTGGTGGGATC
>CALFNL010000084.1 GCA_937902875.1 uncultured Bacteroidota bacterium
ATTCAATTGAAAAAGTTATCAGATTCTCCAAATGATTCAATTCTTCATTTACCTGACAACTCTAAGCAGGTTTCTTATTTGGCGGCATTGCAACAATGGAAAACTGTATCAGATGTGAACGACTGGATAAAAAATAATTTCGATTAATGACACGAAAAAATATTCCATTCAACTTTGTGTTCGATTGCCTAATGCCCCCTGACGTAACAGTGAAGCCAATGTTTGGTTTATGGGCGATATATGTGAACGAAAAAATTATGCTTATTCTAAAACAGCGACAGGACTTTCCAGACACAAATGGAGTATAGATTACAACTAACCCCGAGCATCATAAGAGTTTAAAAAAAGACCTGCCCTCTTTGTGCTCAATTTCCACTTATTCAGGCGGCATTAAGGATACAGAATGGCAAGTGCTTCCTGAGCTTGCATTTTCGTTAACTTAGGGCTAAACAAAACATTCAGGTTGCATGGCTGGCTCGCGGGTACCGATACTCCAATAATAGCCAATCGATCGGGCGCAATGAGTTAGAATGCAAAATATTATTTCTATTGCTTTCAAAGTAGAATTAACAAAATGCCAGGTAAAGCAAATTTGAAATGGGTGCCATAACACAGGAAATCAGAGAATTTGTAAACAAAGTGAAACTTGGTTTTGTCGCGACCGTTTCTCCTGATGGAACCCCTAATCTTTCCCCAAAAGGAACCACGATTGCCTGGGATGAGGATCATTTGGCTTTTGCGGACATTCATTCGCCCGGAACCGTCACTAACCTCTTAAATAATTCCTCCATCGAAATAAATGTTGTGGATATTTTCACCAGGAAAGGTTATCGGTTCAAAGGCAAGGGGGAAGTTTATTCAGAAGGCACAATATTTGAATCTGTTGTTTCTTATTTCAGGGATGCGGGATCAAAACACGTTATTAAGAATATCGTATTAGTAAAAGTCGATCGAATTATTCAACTTATGTCCCCGGCATACGATTTGAATCCATCCGAGGCCGAAATAACCAATCGCTGGATTGAATATTGGAATTCGATCCACCCTGAGAAATAGACTGAATGCATATTGTGTAATAAAGTCCGGCTTCGGCCAACTCTAACCTATACCTCCATCCGGCGGATCTACAGCATCTTTAGAAAGGAATTTTGAATAATGTTGAAAATTTTTTTTGTAAAAATTTGCGCAAGTGAATGCTTGCACATATATTTGCAATCAAATACTTGCATAATATGGAAGCCAGGAGAGATGTTTTTCAGGCAATAGCAGACCCCACGAGAAGGCAAATAATTGGCATGGTAGCCCAACAGCCTCTAAACCTTAACACGATAGCTGAAAAATTTCAGGTTAGCCGGCAGGCCGTTTCCCTTCATGTTAAGATATTGAAAGAATGTGGACTGATCTCTGTTAAGCAGCAGGGCAGGGAACGATTATGCGAAGCAAAACTTGCAGGATTGAACGAAGTGTCACTATGGATAGAACAATACCGAATGTTTTGGGAAAATAAACTCGATGGACTGGAATCCTATTTGGCCAAAATTCAAAAAAAAAGAAAGTATGCAAAAGGAAAGAACTAATACGTCAGACAGGGAAATTAGAATTTCACGACTGCTCAACGCGCCCATTGAATTGGTTTGGGAGGTCTGGACAAAACCGGAGCATATCAAGAATTGGTGGGGACCCAACGGGTTTACAAACAGCATAACAAAAATGGAACTTAAAGCCGGTGGCGAATGGAACCTGGTAATGCATGGTCCCGATGGTACTGATTATAAAAACAAGAGTGTATTTAGGGAAATCATAAAGCACAAAAAGATCGTTTATGAGCATGTATCCAGCCCCAAATTTATTGCTACCATTGAGTTCGAAAGCCGTGGCAACTCTACGTTTATCAATTGGCATATGCTTTTTGAAACCAGGGAGCAATTTATACAGGTAGTCAAAACCTTTAAGGCGGATGAAGGCCTGAAGCAAAATATTGAAAAACTCGAATTTTACCTTCGGCAATTCAATTCCAAATAAACAAAAATTAATTCAGGCAAATGAAAAACAGATTCTTTCCCCTCATCATTTTATTTCCGCTGTTCACATCCTGTAACAGGCTAACCAATAAAAGCAGTGCAGTTATGACTAAGACCACGCAAACCGAAGTAAATTTCAAATCCGGTTATTCTGAAGTCAATGGACTTAAAATTTATTACGAAATATGGGGAGAAGGCAAGCCGCTTGTGTTAATCCATGGGGGCGGTTCTACTATTCAATCCAGTTTTGGCAGAATAATTCCGGGTCTCTCAAAGCACCGGCAAATTATTGCAGTTGAACTACAGGGGCATGGGCGCACTCCATACATAAACAGGCCAGAGAGTTTTGAACAGGATGCGGACGATGTTGCGGCAGTGCTAAAAAATTTGAAAATAGAAAATGCCGACTTTTTTGGTTTTAGCAATGGCGGAAACACCACCATGCAAATTGCAATCAGGCACCCTGATTTAGTGCGGAAAATAGTTGTGGGCTCGGCATTTTACAAAAGAGAAGGAATGATTCCCCGGTTTTGGGAATCCATGGAACATGCCACACTAAGTGATATGCCGCAACCATTGAAAGACGCTTACAAAAAAGTTGCGCCCGATAGCAATGACTTATCCAAGATGTTTGAACAGGATAAGAAGAGGATGGTTGAATTCAAGGATTGGAGGTCTGAAGATATTCAATCCATCAAGGCTCCCGCATTAATCTTGAGTGGGGCGGAAGATGTGGTTCGCGCCGAGCACGCGGTTGAAATGTATCGTTTACTGCCACAAGGGCAACTTGCCATTGTTCCCGGAGCACATGGCGAATACATTGGCGAGGTAGCAACCAGGCAGGATAGTAATTTTATTGCCGCGACAATTCTATTGATTGAAAAATTTCTGGATGAACCGATGCAGAAATCAAAGTGACATGGGTAAATAGCTTCACTGAAAATAATCACCAATCCGGCTTTGCAGGCATGGTTGTGGAAACGCAGAACGGGGGTTTTTTGCGGCGTGGTGACTGTGGGAAGCAATTCACCAGCAGGAGAGATCTATTATCCTTTTATTGCGCATTTGGCTGGGGGAATATATAATGACACAGCAGGCCAGGCCGTTGGATTTTGTACCTCATACTGGATATTAACTTCGGGTTTAATTGTTGTAAGTTTACATTCTCCAATTCTTGGAAGCATGCAATTGATATTTCTACAAAAGGATATTCATGAGAAAAATATTTCTTCTTATTCTATTACCTTTTGCAGCAACCGCGCAAACTAACACATCTCTTTTTGATGTTTATATGCAAGGGCAGGCGAATCTATATGGATTTAGCGGTAATGTGTTAGTCTCCAAAAATGGCAATGTAGTTTATAAGAAATCTTTTGGATATTCTGATTTCAATAATAAGAAAGCACTCGACGATAACAGCGTTTTTGACTGCGGTTCCATTGCAAAGGAATTCACCGCAGTGGGCATTTTGCTGTTGAAAGACAAGGGTAAGATCAGTTATTCAGATACACTTCGAAAATTCTTTCCAGAACTTCCTTACCTGAATGTTACCATTCAACAATTGCTTACCCATACTTCCGGCATGCCGGACGGATTTGGATTAGTAGCAGAATATTTTGACCACAAAAAAATAGCTACCAACGAAGACCTGATCCGATTACTGGAAACCGAGAAGCCAGCTCCTTTATTTAAGCCGGGTGAGAACCTCATGTATTCCGGCACCGCTTTTAACCTGCTGGCATCAATTATAGAGAAGATCTCCGGCCAATCTTATAAAACGTATATGAATGAGCAGGTTTTTAAGCCATTGGGAATGACACATACCCAGGTTGCCAACGGGCCCAGGTCAGCGGAAGATATTCCCGGTTATGCCTATGGATATACTTATCTTGATAGTTTAAAAAAATTTGTGAGGGCTGACGGCCAGCAGACTGGTTGGACCACCTATTTGGCTGGCATTACCGGCGAAGGCATGATTATAACTACTATGGGAGATCTCCTAAAATGGGACCGTGCGCTCAAAAACCACAGCCTGCTCATTGCAACAACACAGAATGAAATGCTTTCTCCCCAATCTAAAAGAGTCTTCCCGACAGTCTCCTTCGGCTACGGAATGGTAGTTGGGAAAAATGACAACGGGAATTATATTTTTCATAACGGATATTTCCCTGGTTATGTTTGCATGCATATCCGTTATACAAACGATGACCTGACGGTGATTGTTTTGTCGAATAATGAATCTCGCTCTGATTTTATTGCCGATGGTTTGGCCGCTATTGCCTTAAAAAAGAATATTGTATTGCCGTATGTTCACAAGGAAATGGCAGAAGGCAGGGACTATGGAAAATATGGCGGAAAGTATATGATGCAGCTCGCCAGGCCTCCTTATATGGCAGTCTATCCAATAGAATTTGTGCAAAGAAATGAGGGCCTGTATATTCATCCGGGAACCGGCCCGGATATATTGCTGAAGCCCGAGTCAGAAAAAAAGTTCTTTTTTGCTAATGGAACCGACCAGCAAATAGAATTTGTAACAGACAACAATGGTAACCCCATCTCGGTATGGCATATTGCCTGGGGCGTTAAAAAGGAAATGAAAAAAATCGAGTGACGGATTGATGCTTAGCTTCTGTACTACCATCGGGTGCATATCGGGCTCGATGTAACATGCATGAGCAGTAAAATGTTATTGTATTTTGTAACTTTAATCAGCTTCTCCTCCGGACGAGACATTTTTCAATTACCCTGCCGAATGAAAAGCCATCCTTTTCGGCAACTCATAGCCAGCGGTCACTGTATCAATTGATATACATTAGTTAAACCTTACTAAGGACATCATGAAAACTTTAGGCCTTATTGGTGGTCTGAGTTGGTACTCTACACTTGTTTATTACAGAACAATTAACCAACTTACAAACGAAAGACTTGGCAGTTCTCACTCTGCCAAACTCATACTTTATTCTGTGGACTTTGAAGAATTCAGGTTACTTCAAAACAGAGGGGATTGGGAGGAAGTTGAAAGAATGCTTTCAGGCATCGCATTACAGCTTGAAAAATCAGGTGCTGAATGCATTGTAATGTGCACCAACACACCTCATCTTGTTGCTGACTCGATTAGAAAAAAAATTAAAATCCCTTTGCTACATATTGCTGAAGAAACCGCGAAAGAAATCGTTAAGAAAAAAATCAATAAAGTAGGTCTCCTTGGGACAAGATTTACAATGGAACATCCCTTCTTTAAGGACCGTCTTTCAGAATTTGGGATTAAATCAATTGTCCCGGACGATGCTGATAAAGATTATATTCATTCCTCAATTTTTAATGAACTTACAAGAGGATTATTCAAAGAAGATACCAAAAATAAATTCCTTGATATAATTGATAATTTAAAAAAGGAGGGAGCCGAAGGAATTGTATTTGGTTGCACAGAATTTTCAATACTCATTAATCCAGATGAATGCAGTATTCCAATTTTTGAAACCGCAGCAATTCATTCTAAGGCAGCGGTAGACTTTGCTCTTTCTGCCGAACCATGAAATGACAGGATCCTAATCATGTTAATTCATCGGCAATAAAATATTTAACTGTTGTTGGGTCCCGGATTGTGCGTTGGACAATTCAATTTTCAAATACCTTGGCAAACGGAAAGGCCCAAACCCTGACTTAAAGCAATATTTAATTACATAATTATGAGCAATTTCAATTTCCAGGTTATAGACTGGAATTCTATTGACCAAACGGAACATAAGGGTGAAACGGGATTAGCCTTGTGGAAGACGATTCAAAATGACGGACTCAGGATGAGAATCGTAGAATATTCAAAGGGTTACCTGGCCGATCATTGGTGCAAAAAAGGGCATATTGTTTATTGTCTCGATGGAGATTTCATAAGTGAACTTGACAATGGTCAGAAATTTCACCTTAGTCCGGGCATGTCGTATATTGTTTCGGATAATCTTAGCTCGCACCGTTCATTTTCCGAAAATGGAGTAAGGTTATTGATAATCGACGGTGATTTTTTGAATTAGAGTATGGACCTTGATGAATCATATATAGTTAATCGCAAAGCCTAAAATGAGAACAATTGTTTATATCGGAACAAGTCTTGACGGATTTATCGCCAGAAAAGATGGAAACATCGATTGGCTGGTTCAATTTGCGAACGATGAGGCTATGCGCTCCTATGAAGAATTCATTAGCAGGGTAGATGCCATTGTAATCGGGAGGGGGACGTTTGAAAAAGTTCTTGATTTTCCCACCTGGCCTTATGATAAGAAGCTATTCGTTTTAAGTAAAAGTATCAGGCAGGTACCGGACAAGCTGAGAGAGAAACTGACTTTGCTTTCAATGGAACCAGCAGAATTATTGAGTCATCTTTCTAAAATGGGTTTTTCAAGTCTCTATATTGATGGAGGGAAAGTAATTCAGAGTTTTTTAAGAGCAGATCTCATAGATGAAATGATTATTTCAAGAGTGCCAATCCTTATCGGAAGCGGCATTCCATTGTTCGGTGGTCTGGATACTGATCTTCAATTTAAACATATAAGAACCGAAGCTTGTTCAAATGGGCTCGTGAGGAGCTATTACGAAAAAAAACGGTAGACACTTAGATGGCTCACTTTTGACCCTGCATGACTGGCTGGGGAACCAGACTATGGCCAGTCATTCATATCCTCATCTGTCTATCGGCAGCAGCCAACATGGGTTTGCTTAAAGCCTTGTCGCTTTAGAATTCAGACCTTCCTAATTTGAACAGGCTGGCCAGATTTCGCGCTATGACTACACCAAAAGCATCAGACGGACTTGCAAAAAAATAGACGGCGAAATTATGAAAGTACATAGAACAGAAAATGATCGGAGAAAATACTATGATAACATCAAATGCAATTCATAAAGACCTCCTTGTTGCAATAGACCTCATGTATAATAAATGTGCTTTTATCTGCACTCCTCCAAGAGCAGAATCCGAGAGTGCTGACTACGGAGCTTATACCCTTGGAATTGGCCGAAAATCGGTAAAATACCGGGTTGCTAAAATTACTCCAACCAAGACAGGACAATTTCTTACTCTTTGGAAGAGAAGAGAAAATGGCCCCATTGAGTAATTTGATATTTCAGACGATATGGTTTATTGCAAAGTATCATTCTTTTATACTACTTTCATATTTAGTACAGGCTTACGATCCTTCCATATCCCCAATGCATGACTTTAGCGGCAGTTCGATAACCTATCATTCTTACTGATTCGGAAATCTTGATTATTCCATCATAAATTGAAATTTTATGCGCCTCTCAATTTTTTTAATTCTCGCTTGCATCGCCTCTTTAAGTTCTTATTGTCAAACTCCTAATAAGTATGATGTTAAAAATATACAGGCACTTAATGAAATAGCCAAAAAATGGGAGCGATATTGGAACAGTCATAATATGGATTCTATGGCGACATTGTTTGCAACCGATGTGGACTTTGTTACCAAGAGCGGCACTTGGATTAAGGGCAAGGAAGAGACAGTTAAGCATCACAAAAAAAATCAAGCAACCATATTTAAAGCAAGTACCTGGACTACTGATAGCGTTGTGATAAAATATGTAAGACCAGATTTGGCCATCATACATATTGGATGGGGACTGATGGGCGACACTCACCATGATGGTACTCCAAGTGATCCCCGCCATGGCATATCCACCTGGGTTCTTACAAAACAAAATAATCAGTGGCTCCTATTGGCAGTGCATAACGTAAATATAGAGGCTCCCCGGTAGTCTGTTAATGGGGTAGTTGCTCTAAATATCTTTTAATGAACTGCCGCTAATTTGAGTCCTGTTGCAAGGATGGCTGGCTGATATCTTATCATCTGCATATCGCTGATGATCCAGTTCATGCAGTCGGCCCGAACAGCTGTCGGGAACCAGCACAACAGTATGCCATCATCAGTAGCTGCTATTTTAATGAGAGATTTTATCAAAAATAACATCAATCTAACAGGCGGGGAGCTTGAAATATTTCTCTCATGCTGTAACGAAAGTAAAATATCAGCAAAGACAATTTTTTTCAATGAAGGTGAATTGTTTAACAAACTTCTACTTTGTTCAATCAGGGATTGTCAGGTGATTCAGACTTATAGATAGTGAAGACTATTCATTCTTCTTCTACACAAATAATGAATTCGTTGTAGATTTTGAAAGCTTCCTAACCGAATCAGAAAGCCAACTATTTTTTGAAGCAATTACTGACTGCAATTTCACGGAAATAAAAAAGCCTGCACTTCTTTCATTGTATGATAAGATTCCACGACTCGAGAAGCTTGGCAGAATTTTAGCTGAACAGGCTTTCTGGGGATTCATGAACGCCTCAAACAGTTTCAGACAGACGGGCTTGAAACGCGTTACTTAAAGCTTATTGGCAGAAACCCCGGCCTGTTTCAAACTGTATCACAATATCACATTGCAAGTTATTTAGGAGTAAAGCCGCAGAGTCTTTCAAGGATAAGGGCAAAACTCTCAAATAAGAAAAGTTAACCTATGTGAATGTGCGGGAAATATATTCTTAGCAATTTTGTGTGCAATTAGCTCACTAAAGGACAAATTAGATTTTATGAGCAGTTTATTCCAACAAAAAATCATAGAAATAGCCAGGCAAAGAATTGGGTTTAAAATTCATCTTTTAGTCTATATTCTGGTTAATATTATTGTATGGCTCACATGGCTGACAAATGTTAGGAATTTTGATGCGCCTATGTGGATTATCATCTGGCCATTATGGACTACGGTTGCCTGGGGCATTGGCGGTATACTTATTCATTACTTGTCTGTATACCACAAGGATAAATTTATTTCAGCTAATAGAGAGGCTGAACGACTGAAAAAGCGCAGCTGATATCGCATTTTCTAAATTGAGCCGATAAAGCTGTGCTTCATCTCCTTTTTTCCTAACCCGCCTGTAGGCTCGTTTCTCATCTTCCCCGCCTGACTCGGGTAAGTCGTGTAGGAGTTCCACCTGACGAAACCCAATTCAATGGTCATGGGCCGGATAAAATGGCATATCTTCAACCAGTCGCCGTTTTGCTGGCCGCACCCGCTCTTAGGTGTGAATCCCACTAAAGCTACCCAATCCAAATATCTATCATTAGCCAACCCCTCTGCAGACTGAATCTTTAGTCACATTTAAATTAAACTCAGTAATCATGCAAAATTCAATACATTCTTATCCGTTTCAGAAAGTACTACTTAGGCTTTTTCTTGCGACAATCATTTTGTTGGTAGTTCTTTTTTCATTTGGGCAGGCGAATAAAGACAGTATTCAGGCCGGGCAACCTATCATAAAAGTCACCTTACTCGGCACCGGCACTCCCCAACCCATTATGGAAAGGTTTGGCGCAAGTATTCTTGTGCAGGCCGGCAGTGAATATTTGCTATTTGATGCCGGACGTGGTTGTCTGCAAAGATTGCGTCAAATAAATGTTCCATACGATAGAATTGATGGATTGTTTCTCACACATCTTCATTCAGATCATATAGTAGGTCTGCCTGATTTGTGGCTTACCGGATGGCTTATATCAGGACGACAAAGTCCCCTACCTGTATTTGGACCGACGGGTACCGCTGAGATGATTGGCTATTTACGAAAAGCCTTTGCATTTGATATCAAAATCAGGGTAGGCGATGATAAAAAGTTCGAAGAAGGCAGTAAACTTTTGGTTAAGGAAATAACGCAAGGAGTTATTTATGAAAAAAATGGAGTTAAGGTAATCGCATTTAAGGTAGATCATCATCCTGATATACCCGCTTTTGGATACCGCATTGAATACAATGGACATTCCGTTGTTTTGTCTGGCGATACAAGATATTCAGAAAACCTGATCAGGTTTGCGAAAGGAACAGATTTGTTGATACATGAAGTAATCGTGGCCCCTGACACATTAAGTAAATCAGATCCTAAATATCC
>CALFNL010000085.1 GCA_937902875.1 uncultured Bacteroidota bacterium
ACCGAATTTGCCATTGCTGGAGGATTAATATTTGCTCAATTCATCTTGCATATACGTGGTTACCCGTTTAAGCCTCATTCGCCTTATGAGAGAGTGTAAGCCGCACTTCCAACCCATTTTCAATGGGTACACCCTGTTGTCACCTTCATTTGTATAGAACCTGCAAAGCATTTTATAGTGATTCTACCATACTTACTCAATCAATTAGCACATAAAGGCCATATACATTAGTACTTGTCAATTCCCTATTTTCGCTTTGCGCTCTATCTGGTTAATCCCATATATTTAATACCTGAACAATTCTTCTACTATGTCCACACACCTTCTTGGTCGCCAGGAATTCGGAAACCCCGCCAATGCAGGCAATTCGCTTAGTCGTGCAGAAGCGCAGCTATTATTGAACGACTGGGTAAAAAACGAGCGATTGAAACTGCACATGAAACAGGTGGCTTACCTGATGAAACAATGGGCCATCGAAAAACTGGGAATGGATGATACTCAGGCCTGGCATTGGGAAATGGCTGGCCTGCTGCACGATGCCGACTGGGACCAATGGCCGGACCGGCATTGCAGCCTCATCATCGAAGAACTTGAAAAGAGAAATGTTGATCCCGGAATAATACACGCGATAGCTTCTCACGGACCTTCTTATTTTGGAGTGGAACCCCAAAGCCCTATGGATAAAATGCTTTACGCCTTTGACGAACTCTCAGGTCTCATCCATGCCTACTCGCTGATGCGCCCCGAGGGCTATGCAGGCATGGAGCTCAAGGGTGTGAAGAAAAGGCTTAAGGAAAAAGCCTTCGCGGCCAATGTCAATCGCGAGGATATCCAGGATGCATGCCGCCGCGCAGGGCTGGAAACCGATGAACTGATCCAATTCATCATCAACCACCAGGGCCAGGTTGTATAGGATCATATATTTATTTTGTATTTATTTGTGATGAAGAACTATTGGTAAATTCTTTGCGCTTGCATGGCATTTTGAAGGGCCTCAGAGGTCACCATATTATTTCGATTACCCGAAATCAAAACCAACTGAATTGATCCCTTCCATTCCATACAGGTTTCGGGTGCTCACGCTACTCTGTTCACTTACTACACTTACCTATCTCGACCGGATCTGCATTTCCATAGTGGGGGTGAGGGTGAAGCAGGATCTGGGTCTCAGTAATGAGGAATTCGGCTGGGTTCTGGGCGCATTCGCTTTGGCCTATGCCTTGTTTGAGATTCCTTCGGGTGTGCTTGGCGATAGGATCGGGCCCAGAAAAGTATTCATCCGGATCGTGCTCTGGTGGTCTCTGTTCACGGCACTAACGGGAATGGTCAATGGCCTGGTGGCCCTGCTGATCGTGCGTTTCCTATTCGGAGTGGGGGAGTCCGGCACCTATCCCAATACCAATATTGTAATCTCGCGCTGGTTTCCAACAAATGAAATGGGCCGCACACTCTCATGGGTGGGCATCGGCTCCCAGATCGGTTCGGCCATTGCGCCCCTGATAATTGTTCCATTAGCCGTGGCCTATGGCTGGCGCATACCTTTTTTTGTGAACGCGGCAATCGGTATTGTCTGGGTATTGATTTGTTATTCCTGGTTCAGGAATTTTCCTTCTGAAATGAAACATATTTCGCCAGGGGAGAAGCAATACATAGAATCCAACAGGCAATATGATCAAAACCAACATAGGCTTCCCTGGAAACTGGTTTTGAGAAATCGTCAACTTCTGGCCTTATTGCTCATGTATTTCTGCTGCCAGTGGGCGCAGTATTTTTTTGTGGCATGGATGCCGGTCTATTTGCAGGAAGGCCGTCATTTTTCGGAAAATGCCATGAAGGATATCACATTTATTCTATTCATAATCGGGATCATTGGTTTTCTTGCCGGCGGATTCTTTGGAGACATTCTCGTGAAGAAAAAGGGATTGAGATTTGGAAGAAGATTCATTGGAATGGCGGGACTGGGAACCTGCGGACTCCTGATACTGGGCGCAGCCCTGGTAACAGGGAAATATGCGGCCGCGATCTGTCTCATCGGCGCGAATTTTGGCTTCGCATTCGGGGTGATGGTATCTTATGCGGTCTGTGCCGATATTGGCCGCAATAATTGCGGCACTGTTACAGGGGCCATGAATTTCTTCGGACAAATGGGCGCCTTTCTCCTGGCCATCATATTCGGAAAGATAGCGGATGCCACCCATGGGTTCCAGGTTCCAATGCTGGTGCTGGCATTTGTCTTGATTTGCGGAGCGCTGCTATGGCTGGGCATCGATCCTAAAAAGCAAATCAGGGAAGCATGAGAGGA
>CALFNL010000086.1 GCA_937902875.1 uncultured Bacteroidota bacterium
CTCCAGGCCTGAGTACTAATGATCGTAAATCATATAGTTCTCCTTTGCGTGTTGTTGAATTGGAAGGCGAATTGGATATGTTTGCCCGGATTTCATTACAGGGTTCATGGCTAACTGAACATTATAGCACAGCGGTCTTAGTCCAAAATGGTTTTAAAATCTTGTTTTGTCTTTTGCAAAATACCAGCAGCACAATTGAGGCAAATAAACAAAAAAATCCCGCCTGAATAGATCCCTGGGGGCCCCAATAGCCGCCAGTAATCAAGGATGGACCTTCAATTTGAGTTGTCAGGAGACTCTTGCTGAAAATATTCCCAGATAGTTTTGCTCCAAAAATACCGGCCTGCATAAAATCCCAGGAAAAATGGATGGCAATGGGGAACCAAAGATTCCTGCTGTATATATACGCGGCACCCAATAAAAGTCCTGCGTGAATGGCAATGCTTATGGCGGCTACCACCGTACCGTTTACGCTTGCCAGGTGAATCACGCCGAAAATCAAGGCGCATATTGCCAGGGTAATATATCTGCCTAATTTCTCTTCGGTAATCCTGAAGAATATTCCCAGGAGTAATATTCCAACCGTAACGGAGTCTGCGAATACTTTTAACATATAGGGTAACACTCCGCTAATACTATTTACTGAATTTACAAGAAATCCATTTCTTAAATACAATACATATATTGTCAGGCTCTGAAGAATGCCGCCCAAAATTATTCCTGAAGCGAGGATTAGTCCAAGTGAGGATACAGACAATTCCGAAATACTCCGTCTTTCATAAAATTTATACAGGACCTTATAGGCGGCGAATATGCACAATGCCGTGACGAACTCAGCAATAGCGCTTTGGATTTCTTCGTTCCATGAAGTGGTTTTCAGTATCACACTGGTCCCTGCCTGTCCGATAACACCCGCGGAGACACAAACAACAAGGCCAATAATAATTTTTGCGGGTGGGGATCGAATTATATTTTGTCTCATTTTATCGTTTCCATGCATTTTTTACACTTGAATGGCATAAGAAAGATAATTCCTTTGAAGCAGGAATGAAATAGGTATTTGCACTTATTCTTTCTTTTTGTACCGGGTTCTATCTTGCTGCACGGATATCGAGCCCTTCATGTGAGCAATGCCAGCAGATAAAATAGTACAGATTTCTTTTTATGCATATTCTGAACTTTCGGCCAGAAATATTAATTTTGACTTTCTTCGCCCAGCTTTCGTATTAGCACCCTCGTAACTGGCATATAGGTTCACTAACGGCTCAGATTCCTTATTATTAAAGGATTTAAAGCAAACCTATGGCAATTGAATTCACCTTATCGAACGGCGGACAACTGGAATTCCAATCGGGCCTGCCTGCTGATTATAACGGACCAATACTGCGGGGAGCCATCGCCTTATCATCCAGGACAAATATTGTGGAATTGGTTGTGCAGGAATTAACCGGCGAGCACTATTCAATTAGATTCATTGTATGCAAATTTCTCAGGCAAGTTACCGCAACTGCTAATATTCATGGGCGGGGACTCTATAGTTATTTCATGTTAAAAAGCGGGTTGCGCAGGGAAATTGGAAGTATTGGGAAATTGCATTTGAGACAGGATCAGTTTGCCTGTTTCTTTACTGAGCCAACGTTATGTAGCGCCCGATTTGAAAAAGACAAAGAATACCGGGCTCTTGACTTGTTTTATTCACCTGGATTACTGGAAGAGTTGATTCAATTTTTCCCGGAGATAGGAGATGTTCTGGAGTCATCATCGGCTACCCTTTTGTCGGGCAGAACCTTTTGGGCGCTTCCTTGCATGAAGGAGATCACCAATCAAATTCTGAATTGTCCTTTTGACGAGGCTACCCGCCAATTTTATTTCGATTTAAAG
>CALFNL010000087.1 GCA_937902875.1 uncultured Bacteroidota bacterium
TTCCGATCTACTTCGTGAACTTTCTGCATTCAGGATTCTGGACAAGCCCATAATGGTTGGATTATCGCGCAAATCAACCATTTACAAGACCCTTGGGATTTCAGCGGATGAAGCCTTAAATGGAACTACGGTTCTTCATACTATCGCGCTCATGAATGGCGCCAATATCCTGCGGGTTCACGATGTGAAAGAAGCAAAGGAGGCCGTGGTATTATACAAGTCTTATATGAATGCATGATAACCGAAGTATTGACTACGCTCCGCCAAGGAAAAAGCCCCGCGGGATGCGGGGCCAATCAAATTAAATATTTGTCAGAAATTTATTTTCCTTGCACTTTATTCTTCTGTTGAATGGAATCTTTTGGAGGAAGGGATGATTCCGGTGTCTGCTGTGGCACATCTTTCAGGTCCACCAGGTCTATATCGAATACCAGGTTATCATTTGGCTTGATCACGCCTCTTTGGTCGCCCTGGGAACCATAGGCCAGAACCGAAGGAACAAGGATTCTTCCTTTACTTCCTTTATTGAACATTTTTAATCCATCATCCCAACCCTTTATCAACGGAGTGGAGCCCAGGATCAATTCATAAGGCTTGGCATGTTTGAATGTAGTATCAACATTGCTGTCAAAGGCCTTACCATCCAGGAATCTGCCGGTATAATTGATAGTGAGCATTTGACCGTCTTTAGCGGGGGCACCACTACCCTGCTTCTGAATTTCAACATAAGCTCCTCTTGGAGTCTTGACAGCATAAATATTATTCTTAGCGATATAGTCTTTGAGAATCTGATCATCAATTACGGCCTGTGCCACGGAACGAATGGAATCCTGTTCCTGAAATTTCTTCACTTCCTGAGTAAAATCGGCCTGTGCCTGATCTGCTTTCAAAACGCCCACCACTTTTACAAGGGTGAAGAAAAATTCTCCTTTCCTGAATTGGGGAGGCATGGTACCCATGGGCCCTTTAAATACACTGTCAACCGGAACCCGAATCACGATACTGTCACCTGACCTTGCTTGCTGAAATATTTGAAAATATTCTTTGGGCAGTTGCATGCTGTCTACGGGCTGGTATGAAGGCGGCTGGTTCCTGGAATCTTTCAACACAGAGTCTTTGTATTTCTGCACTATATAATACTTCATTACTTCGCCATAGGCAATCTTCGGACCTTTCCCATTACCAATGATCTTGTATTCCATGCCTCCATTCAGCTTTTTGTAGCCGCCCTGGTTGCAGGAATTGAAACCGGCAGCCATTATTAGAGCCACCAAACCAAACATGATTTTTTTCATATGAATTTATTATTGTAATTGTGATGCATTTTCTTTTAAGGCCTGTTTAAATACCTGCACCGTTTTTTCGAGTGAATCTGAACTACGGCCGCCCGCTGCGTTGAAATGCCCACCACCTTCAAAATACTTTCTCGCAAACGTATTGACATCCACATTCCCTTTACTGCGGAATGACCATTTCCTTTCTTCATCGCGGTCTATGACCAGGCCCACCATCTTAATTCCTTTGATTGAGAGAGGATAATTCACGAGGCCTTCTGAATCGCCCGTCTTGATGTCGAACCTGAGCAGATCCGATTTCGGAATAGCAATCAGGGCCGTATTATATTGATAAAATATTTCCATCCTGTGAAGCAATACATGACCAATGAAACGAAGCCTGTTCTCCAGGTAATTGTC
>CALFNL010000088.1 GCA_937902875.1 uncultured Bacteroidota bacterium
TCCATTCAAGATCAACCTTGCTATTGAACGAAAATACGGAAATATTATCACTGTAATACCTCGTACTCTGGTTGCTATTCCACCTGTTCCAGGGATTCCAGTAATTATAGCCGTAAGGACTCCAATAATAATAATCGAACGGCGAATAATAGGATGGATTATACAGGTAATCATAACGGTTCCACGGATTGTAGCGCGAAGAAGTATAATAAGACTCGCTGACCACAATAAATCCACCGTCCTTCTTTGGAATGATTTGCCGGATGAAATAATCATTAAAAGCCATTTTAGCCGATCCGCTCTCTGGTTTAGCGTCCGTTTTTAATTCATCGGTAAAAACAGTAAATTTTTCCTCGTCTATCTTATTCGTAATCTTGTTCCACTTCACCGTGTAAAGGCCTTCTATATTACCCCTCTTTTGCTTATAGTAAAATGAATTGATCAAATAGTCTTCATTCACATTGTCTGCCTTGATTTTCACTTCGTCAAGTAAATGGTCACCAATATTGAATTTATAGGTATTAAAACTATCTGACTGGGCATGCTTGATCAACAGATTCATCGCCGTGATATAGTCTCTGCTTCCTGATCTGGCGCAGTGAGCAAATACCAGGTCGCCTTCATTGTCCAGGACAAAATCACTGAAAACGGCGTCTTTGTCGTCCGATGAAAGTCCTATACGGCTCTTCTTCTGCAATTGTAGTTTTGGATCAAGCAATAAAGTGGTAAAAATGTAATTCTTATCGTTCCGTTTATTGATCTTGAACACCATGATCTTTTGCCTGTCTTCGCTGAAGATGGTGGAATATATCTTATTGTCGCCGTAAGTGTTTATATGGGTCGTGTCAATTTCTATGGGGTCACTGAGTTTTTTTCCATCGCCATCTAATTTCACTCCCAGGCAATAAATGATATTTCTTTTTTGGAATTGGTAGATCCCATAAACAAAATCAGGGTATGCAATAAAATCCATATTGATCACTTTATCGGGCAGGAAATCCAGATCAATTCTGTCTTTCAATTTCATGGTATAATCGTAAATACAGAGATCATTCTTTGCACGGAAATTCTTATAGATGAGAATATTTCCCGAAACCTTTCCGATGATGTCGAAATTCACCTGACGATAATCGTCACGCTCCACCTCTGAATAGTAAATTCGCTGAGCAGAAACCAGGGATGGCGCCAGGGATATGGCAAGGGTAATCAGAAGCAAAATGGTGGGTCTCATGACAATGAAATTTTCATAAATAAATGTACGAGTTGTGTGCCAAATTAGCTGCTTTTCTATCCAGAATCGCCTAAAGCAGAATTTTTTAACCTATTTACAACCAACGCTGCCAACAATTCGTCATGTATAAGCATTTTCCATATACCTTTGGCGCACATTGATATCTCAAAACCTGAAAATAACCAATAACTCACTGTGAGCAAACAGCTAAATAAAGTCACTGGAGCTGGACTTATAATAGCACTTGGAATTATTTATGGAGATATCGGAACTTCCCCTCTCTACGTATTTAGTGCCATTGTTAACGGCAGGATCATCAGTGAAGACCTGATTTTGGGGGGCCTGTCCTGCATCATCTGGACACTTACACTTCAAACCACTGTGAAGTATGTTATTCTCACGCTCAAGGCCGACAACCGGGGTGAAGGAGGAATATTTTCCTTGTATGCATTGGTGCGAAGACAGCGTAAATGGCTGGTAATACCCGCCATGCTTGGAGGCGCTTCCCTGCTGGCCGATGGAATGATTACCCCACCCATTTCAGTTACCGCAGCGGTTGAGGGCATAAAGCAGATAAAACCCTTTGAAAATATTCAGCAGTTTCAGATCGTGTATATAGTGTTGGGCATCCTGGTAGCTCTGTTTTTCCTGCAACAATTTGGCACCCTCTCTATCGGCAAAATGTTCGGCCCAATCATGGCTATCTGGTTTACGATGATAGCTGTGCTGGGCCTTTTGCATATCTCAGACGACGTTGGGGTATTGAAAGCGTTCAGCCCACACTATGCCATTAAATTATTGACTATTTATCCAAAAGGCTTCTGGATTCTGGGAGCTGTTTTCCTTTGTACCACGGGAGCCGAAGCACTATATAGCGACCTGGGACATGTGGGCAGAGGCAATATTCGGATCTCCTGGATTTTTGTAAAATCCTGTCTGCTCCTAAATTATCTGGGTCAGGGGGCCTTCCTGCTCAACCATGAGGGCTCCATATTTGCAACGAATCAACTGATGCAGACCGCAGGATTCATGCAACAGCATCCAAATGCTTTGGAATTGATGAATCCTTTTTACATGGTCATGCCAATTTGGTTCAAGCTTCCCGGCATCATCATAGCAACGGCTGCAGCCATCATCGCGAGCCAGGCACTCATCAGTGGATCCTATACCCTGATCAGCGAAGCAATGCGCCTGAATCTCTGGCCAAAGCTCAAGATCATTTATCCTACCGAAGCAAGGGGACAATTATTCATCCCTGCTATCAACACCATGTTGTTGCTGGGTTGCTGTGGAATTACGCTGTATTTCAAATCATCTTCAAATATGGAAGCGGCCTATGGCCTCGCCATTACGCTCTGCATGATGGCAACTTCCATCTTATTTGCCAATTTCCTGGTATCCCGAAGGGTAAACGCGTTCTGGATCTACCTCTACCTCGCGGTATATTTTACCATCGAAGGAAGTTTTCTGTTCGCCAACCTCGAAAAATTCCCCCATGGTGGCTTTGTGACATTACTGGTGGGTGGTATCTTATTCGTGGTGATGTACGTTTGGTACCGCAGCCGCAAGATCAAGAACCGCTATGTTGAATTTGTGAGGCTCGACCATTATCTTCCCATGATGCAGGAACTCAGTATGGATAGTACCGTGACTAAATATGCCACGCATCTTGTTTCCTTCACACGTGCAAATAACCCAAAAGAAATCGAGCACAAGATCATCTATTCCATTCTCAACAGGAAG
>CALFNL010000089.1 GCA_937902875.1 uncultured Bacteroidota bacterium
GTAGGATCATCCATCGCCCCAATCATTGCCGCGAATTTATTTTTTGCCAACGGACGTATAGGCTCCGGCAACAATCTCGATTCGGTGATGCAGGTCTATCTTATAATTGGAACCCTGGTATTGTTCATGGCATTCTTATTCTGGAGAACCCCACTACCTGAAATCAGGGAAAGCGAGATAGTATCGGATGCACGCCTTGAAAAGAAACCACTGTTTAAACACAAGAATTTTACAGGATCGGTGATAGCTCAATTTTTTTATGTGGCTGCCCAGGTGGGAATCGCGGCCTTATTCATAAATTATTGCACGGAAGTAAAGAGTACTATCAGCAACGCAAACGCGTCATATCTCCTCTCCATAAGCCTCCTGCTTTTCACCATCGGCCGCTTTGCCGGAACGGCGCTGATGCGCACCATTTCTCCTCCTCGCCTGCTCACCACATACGCTCTCGTCAATATCCTGCTTTGCGTGTTGGTGATCATGGGTCGGGGCTGGCTGTCAATATATTCTTTAATGGCTATTTTCTTTTTTGAATCCATCATGTTCCCAACCATTTTCGCTCTGGGAGTGAAGGACCTTGGACATTATACCAAGAAAGGCTCCTCATTCATTATCATGTCAATAGTTGGTGGCGCATTGATGCCATATGTGATGGGCAATTTTGCAGTGCGCTATTCAACAGCAATTTCCTATAGCGTACCTTTGCTATGCTTTATAGTGGTGGCATGGTATGGCTGGAAAGGATATAAGACCAGTTAGACCTCACTCAAAAATTATCATTGAAGAATTATTTTCACCAAATATGAAACAAAAGGTTCTCAGGATACACCCCCATGACAATGTGTTAGTGGCGCTCACAAACCTCAGGAAAGGAGAAATCATATCATTTGACGGAATTGAATATTTGTTGATGGACGATATTCCCGCAAAGCATAAATTCTTTTTGAATGATATGAAGGCGGGCGATAAAGTGATCATGTATGGTGTAACGGTAGGCAAATTGCAATGCGGGATTTCGCGAGGTTCCAGGATGACCACAGAAAACACTAAACACGCTGCAGAACCCTATGCATACCGTAATGCTATCTTTCAATGGCATGCTCCGGATGTTTCAAGATTTGCAGGAAGATCATTCATGGGATATCATCGTAGCGATGGGAGGGTTGGAACAGCCAATTATTGGCTATTCATTCCCACCGTTTTTTGTGAAAACAGGAACCTGGATGTGATTCGGGAAGCAATGCAGAATGAATTGGGTTATGCCGTAACAGAAAAATATAAATCCTATACCAGGCATTTGGTCGGGTTGTACAAGCAGGGAAAGGATCTGAATTCCGAAGGCTTTGCTCCTTCTCCCGTGAATAGCAATGGCCGACTCTTCAGGAATATTGATGGTATTAAATTTTTGAATCACCAGGGAGGATGTGGCGGTACCAGGCAGGATGCCGCCATACTTGGTAAATTGCTCGCGGCTTATGCCGATCATCCCAATGTGGCAGGAGTTACAGTGCTGAGCCTGGGCTGCCAGAATCTGCAGGTGCAGGATTTCCTGACTGATCTGAAGGCAAGGAATCCCAAATTTGACAAACCATTATTGATATTTGAGCAGCAACAATCTCAGTCAGAAGAGCAACTCATCGCGCAAGCCATACAAAAGACTTTTCTTGGCCTCGTGGAAGCTAATAAGCTTGAGAGAAAACCCGCGCCACTTAGTGAACTCTGCATAGGAGTGAAATGCGGCGGTAGCGATGGGTTTAGCGGTATTTCCGCGAACCCTGCCGTGGGCTATTGTGCCGATCTGGTAGTAGCATTGGGAGGAAAGATATTGTTGGCAGAATTCCCCGAGCTCTGCGGTGCGGAGCAGGAGTTGGTGGATCGCTCGGTTAACAGACCCACGGCAGAGAAATTCATACACCTGATGCGGAGCTACGACAAGCAGGCGCATGAAGCAGGTTCCGGATTTCACATGAATCCATCTCCCGGAAATATCAGGGATGGCCTCATTACAGATGCTATTAAGTCTGCGGGTGCCGCTAAAAAAGGAGGAACTTCACCGGTGGCCGACGTGCTGGATTATACCGAGCCTGCCACAAAGCCTGGTCTGAGCCTGGTATGTACGCCTGGTAATGACGTAGAAGCCACTACTGGCAAAGCCGCTTCAGGAGCCACGCTCATCCTATTCACCACTGGTCTCGGTACGCCTACGGGTAATCCTGTTTGTCCTACCAAAAAGATTGCCACCAATTCCAACCGGGCAAAAAGAATGGGAGATATTATTGATATTGATACGGGCCCCATCATTGAAGGTGAAAAATCTATTGAACAGATGGGAGAGGAAATATTGGAATATTGTATCAGGGCTGCAAGCGGAGAAATAGTACCGAAAGCAGTTCAACTAAACCAGGATGATTTCATACCATGGAAAAGAGGCGTGAGTTTGTAAAGCTTTTTGCGGATGATTCTATGAGTGTAGTCCAATACCCGCGCAGATTCTAAATTCCTGAAAAAATATGTTCAGATTAGACAATAAAGTCGCGATTATTACAGGAGGAGGGAGCGGCATCGGTAGAGCCATTTCCTCAATATTTTCAAAGCAGGGAGCCGAAGTTTATATTCTTGACGTTGATGAACAAGGATCGAAGGCGCTGGTGAAAGAAATCGTAGCCATTGGTGGGATCGCTTCTTTTAGAAAATGCGATGTTTCCAACCAGGCCGAAGTGAAGACTGCTGTCGGGCAAATTGCCAGGGAAAATGGGGGCATCCATATCCTGGTGAACAATGCCGGAATTGCCCATATAGGAAATGCCGAGAATACAAATGAGGAAGATTTCGACCGCCTGATGCGGGTGAATGTTAAAGGTGTGTATAACTGCCTGCACGAAGTGATTCCGCACATGAAAACTGATGGAGGCGTTATTCTAAACCTTGCATCGGTGGCTGCACTTGTTGGCATTCCGGATCGGTTTGCCTATTCCACCACCAAGGGCGCCATTGCCGCAATGACCCTTGCGGTGGCTAAAGACTATATTCAACATAATATACGCTGCAATTGCATTTCTCCCGCGAGGGTACATACCCCATTCGTGGATGGATTTCTCGCTAAAAATTATCCGGGAAAGGAAAAAGAAATGTTTGAAAAACTCTCCAAAACCCAACCCATTGGCCGGATGGCTGTGCCGGAAGAAATCGGGTTCCTGGCACTTTACTTATGTTCAGACGAAGCTTCTTTCATCACCGGCTGCGACTACCCGATAGACGGAGGGTTTACGAAGCTCAATAATTAGTTTCGGCGAGGCCATATTCCAGCTACTCATTTCCCACACTAAAAGCATCGGGAGCCGCTTGACGGGGGCCAGCCTGCAGCAACAATTTTTGACGGCCTGAAACGTTGTTGAAATAATCAAAACGATCATTGTGAAATTGAAACTAATATTGATCGCATCAACATTTTGCCTGCTCGCAGGTTGTAAGAAAGACAATAACAATGGGAATGCAAATATCAGCCTCGTTTTCCGATTCAAATTCGACTCCACGCAGGCCAGGCTCGATAATATAGGACAGCCTTCTTCTATTCCTCCGGGCCATGCTGCACAAAGCCCCATATTCAATAAGATGAGCGCCCATTATATTGAACTGGCGCCCAATGCCGTGACTGCCCTGGGGCAGGGAACCATCCTGTATAAGGCACCGGAAACAACAGCGGGAGGTGAAACAGCCATTGATTTCGCGCAATCCGGTTTCGCAGGTAATAATGAAGTGTTTTTCGCAATTCCCATAAAGAATATCAAACCCGGAGACTACGAATGGCTGAGGGTGTCATTGGCTTACCAGAATTATGACGTATCCTTTCATGTGGATACAACTGTCGCTGGTGTTACTATCAACCAGGATTTCACAGGCACGGTAGCCTCGTTCATTGGTTACAATACATATCTCACATCCTATACCATCAAAAATAATCCTATAACGGTAAACGGTAATCGAAAACAGGGCTATTGGGGATTCGAGACCCTCCTTACTATAGCCGGTATGAGCCAGGTAATTGATACTTCGGGGCAGGCACCGGATGGAGCCACTACAGTTGTCAATCCCATATTTGCCACCTCCCCTATTCCTCAGGGCTCCTGCGTGGTAACTGCCGCCTTTATTCCAGGCAAGTTGACAATTACCGGAAATGAAACGAATGATATCATCGTGGAACTCTCCCTCTCTACCAACAAGAGTTTTGAATGGAATGATTTGAATAATGACGGACTTTGGGAGCCGGTTGCGGGTGAGAATATAGTGGATATGGGAATCCGCGGAATGATACCCAGAATTCAATAGGCGCTGCTACCGGTCTATAAAATATGGGCAACTCCATTGAATGATTCGCCAGATTTGGAAATTGAATGAAAGGAATCAACTCTGATCATACTGCATGAAACAGGATCGATTGATTCCCTTGGGTGCAAACAATCAGAACTCGCAGGAAGACGGGTGTACAAATTCAATCCGGCATTCCGTACAGACTGATTAGCTTCATCAACACCCCATTGGTCCAGCCAAATCCATCCTGAGAAGGATATTCGCCTCCCCCGGCCTCAAGATGAGTATCCATCACATTATATTTCTCCATCAATTTACCTGTGCGTTTATAAACATTAATGTTCAGTTTTATCCAGCGATGAGCCACGTCGCGTGCCTCTGCCGAGAATCCATATTTTTCAAGACCCATGATGCTCATCCATTGCAAAGGGGCCCAGCCATTGGGAGCATCCCATTGCTGGCCGGTCTTATACATCGTGGTAGTGAGCCCGCCCGGCTTCAGAAGATTATTGAGGACCACGGTCTTGGTTTGAGCAGCCCTTTCACCCTCCGCGATTCTGAAAAACAGCGGATACATGGCCGCCAGGGTAATATTGTCTTCAGCCTGCATCTTCACAAAATTGTAATCCGCGTAATACCCCGCCTTTGTATTCCAGCAATATTTTTCAATGGCCTTTCTTCTTCCCTCTGCCTTCAGTTCATAGGCTGCGGCCTTTGTAGTATTCTCAGACGATAATTTTATATTGTTTGATTTTATGTTTTTATATGCCAGTGCCAATACTTTTTCGAGGTTAAATAGCAGGCTGTTGAGATCAACCGCGATATAATTCGTAGTTTCTATCGTATTGATATTGGCATCATCTCCAAACCATCTGCTGCTAAAATCAATGCCACTTTCTGCTCCCGCGCGAAGGTGGTGATACATTTCAATCATATCTCTGCCAGACAGCCGGGCCACTTCTTCATATTCGCGATAACTTTCCTGCCGGGGTGAATCCATATCGTCCCAGTACCTGTTCATGATTGTACCATCGGGAAGTTTCACCACGCGTCTGTGCGTTTCACCAGGCTTTAAAGATTCCGATCCCTCCATCCAGAACCGGTATTCTTTTTCGAGCTGCGGAAGAAAAGTATTATAAACTCCGTCTCCTTTTATTTCAGCCAATAACTGAACCATGCAAGCGAAAAAGGGTGGCTGGGAGCGACCGAGATAATAACTGCGGTTTCCATTGGGTATATGGCCGTATTTGTCTATGAGGAAGGCAAAATTCCGGATCATGTTTTCTATCATTTCGGTTTCGCCACTTTCCTGCAAACCCAGCATCGTAAAGTAGGAATCCCAATAATAGACTTCCCGGAACCGGCCACCGGGAACAATATAAGGATAAGGCAAGGGTAACAATGAGCTTCCTGGAACGCTTTTGTCGGGTTCCCGCTTCAATACCGTCCAGAGCTTCCTGATATGCGAAATCACGTCATCCGTTGAATCCGAATGATAATTACCCCCGCCATTGGAAGGCAATTCAAAATTTTCTTCCACAAATTTTTTCAGATCGACCGGTGTTTTCGCTTTTTTAGCCTGCTTTTTCAGCTTCGCATAATCAGACAGGATTTGTTTGGGCTCTTTCCGGGGCACGCAATCCACAAATGTTTTGCCATCCGGAAATATACGGTTCATTTGTACGTCAACAAACAAATCTCCAAAAATCTGGTCAGGAGTGAGTGGCTGCTGACCAAAAAAATAAGCAGGGAGCAGGAATAGAAACAGAAGGAAGAATGTTCTTTTCATAATGGCTTTTTCAATGCTTCTAAGGTAGCATAAAAAAAGCACCGTGTGTACACGATGCAAATTCGCCTGGTTGGGAAGGATACATATCAGTATTCTTCCAAAAAGTTCAGATTCCTACAATCTTATTCCAACTGACAGGTAGAATATTCTGCCGTCTCCAGGCAGAATACCAGGGCCCGGGTACATATTGATACGACGCGTAAAATACCGTGTGTTGGCGAGGTTATTGATGCCTCCTGAAAGATTATATGATTTCAAAAAATCCAAATTAAATGCCCAATCCAGTAAATGGTAGGAAGGTACCAGGCCTGTGGCTCCGGTGACATTAAAGGCAGTATTGTTGGCGTCACTGTAACTTTTCCCTATATAACTAAACTCCATAGTGGAACTAAAGTTCTTGTACCGGACAACCATACCCGCTCTATTGATCCATGTGGGATTGCCTTCGACCATCTTGCCAGTCAAATCAACATTTTT
>CALFNL010000090.1 GCA_937902875.1 uncultured Bacteroidota bacterium
GCACCACACTGCACGAGGTGGCTTACAAATCCCCTAACATTATCAAACACAGCACGGATCAGATGGGTATCTCCTTCGATATCTATTCCCGCACGTCTGATAAAGTGCACCATGAAACGGCCTCGGCATTTTTTAAGAAATTGTATGACGATGGCATTTTTGAAGAAAAGGAAACTGAACAATACTACGATGAGAAGGCAAAGACGTTCCTGGCCGACCGCTATATTGTAGGTACCTGCCCCGTTTGCGGCAATCCTAATGCCTATGGAGACCAGTGTGAAAGATGCGGCTCTTCGCTTAGCCCCGAATTACTAATCAACCCCCGGAGCGTATTGAGCGATGCCGTGCCCGTAAAAAGAAAGACCCGGCATTGGTACTTCCCTTTGCAGAATTACGAAGCCTGGCTAAAGGATTGGATACTGGAAGAACATAAGGAATGGAAGCATAACGTATATGGCCAATGCAAGAGTTGGCTCGACAATGGATTGCAGAGCAGGGCCATGACGCGTGACAGTAACTGGGGCATTAAAGTGCCGCTTTCCAATGCCGAAGGCAAAGTGCTATATGTATGGTTCGACGCGCCCATCGGCTATATCAGCGCCACAAAAGAACTCACCACTCAATGGGCAGATTACTGGTGCCAGGATGATACCAAACTGGTTCATTTTATCGGGAAAGACAATATTGTTTTCCATTGTATTATTTTTCCGGCTATGCTGAAAGCCCATGGCGGATTTGTACTTCCCGATAATGTTCCCGCCAATGAATTCCTGAATATTGAAGGAGAAAAGGTTTCAACCTCGCGCAACTGGGCGGTATGGGTAAATGACTACGTGAAAGATTTTCCTGATCAACAGGACGTTTTACGGTATGTATTATGCGCAAACGCTCCTGAAACCAAGGACAATGATTTCACCTGGAAAGACTTCCAGGATCGCAATAACAGTGAATTGGTCGCGATCTTCGGCAATTTTGTGAACCGGACATTCATACTGATGCATAAATTATGCAATGGGAAAGTGCCGCCACTCCATGCCGATGTTGTGGATGAAACAGACCGAACGATGGTTGCCCAGTTTGAATCTACAAAAAAGAAAGTGGAAGATAACCTGGAACACTATAAATTCCGGGATGCGCTTTATGAGGTGATGGACCTGGCCAGGAAAGGCAATAAATACCTTCAGGAAAAAGAACCCTGGAAAAAATCGAGTGGCGATAAATCTAATCCCGCCAGCCCGGAAAATCAGAAACTGGTTGACAATTGTGTTCACATCGCTTTGCAACTAACAGCCAATCTAACCATACTAATCAACCCGTTTTTGCCTCATACCGCAAAAAAAATGTTGCACATGATGAAGGTGGTGGAAAGGATGCTGGATTGGGAAAATGCAGGCAAACCTGACCTGCTGAAAACGGGTTATAGCCTGCGGGAACCTCAGTTGCTCTTCAGAAAAATTGAAGACGAGGAAATAGTCGCACAGGTGGAGAAACTGAGGGCAGGCCTGGTGAAGACTTCGGGAATCGAAAATAATACTACCGCTCATGCTGCGGGAAAAACTCAATTGCCTGGCAACCATTCTCCAATGAAAGAGACCATTCAATTTGATGATTTTGCAAAGCTTGACCTGAGGGTTGGCCAAATAGTAAATGCTGAGAAAGTGGAAAAAGCCGATAAGCTTCTGAAGCTTGAAATTGATCTCGGATTTGAGAAAAGGACCATTCTTTCGGGTATTGCACTCCATTTCAAGCCCGAAGAAATACTCAATAAACAGGTAGTGGTAGTGGCAAACCTGGCCCCACGCAAGATGAGAGGCATCGAATCGCAGGGAATGATCCTGATGGCCGAAGATAAAGACGGAAGACTCTATTTTGTTAGTCCGGAGTCCATCATCCCAAATGGAAGCACCGTGAGCTGAAGCATATTTCCTTTGTACCCCGCATCACTCAAATTCAATTCCGGTCCCTTCCTGGCAAGAGAATGATCACTATATCCATAACATTGGTCTGAGTGGGTCCCGTCACCAGGAGCCCGCCCGCTTTTTTGAAAAATGTATATGAATCGTTATTCTGAAGATAGGATGATGGATTCAATTTGAGTCTCTGCGTATTTTCCAGGGTTTCATAATCAATGATGGCGCCAGTTGCATCGGTATTTCCGTCTGTTCCATCCGTACCCGCGGCCAGTATAACGGGAAATCTATCCTTAGAAATATTTTTCTTTTGTAAAGCGCAAAATGCGGCCAAGGCGAATTCCTGGCTTCTGCCGCCCCTTCCATTGCCCCTAATCGTTACCGTAGTCTCTCCGCCGAACAGGATACAGGCAGGACCCTCACATTCAAATTTTCCGGACAATTCCACGAGTTCCCTGGCGAGAACCGAAGCCGCCCCCTGCATCATGAACGGGGAGAGTTCCACCTGGTATCCAAGTTTTTTTGCCTCCAATGCAGCCGCATCTAAAGCCTGCCGATTACACCCAACAATAAAATTGCGCGTGTTCCTAAACAGGCGATCGCCTGGTTTGAGGGTCTCCGGAATTTCCCCGGCGAAACCACGCTCCAACCAATTAGTCAAACCCGGAGCCAAGCGGTTCTTTACCTTATACTTTTCAAGAATATTCCAGGCATCTCCGAAAGTGGTTGGATCGGGACTGGTAGGGCCGCTTGCAATAACTGCAGGGTCATCGCCTGGAACATCACTCAATATCAGGGAAACAATCCTGGCCGGACTGGCATGCCTGACCAATTGACCACCCTTGATAGATGAGAGATGTTTGCGAATGGTATTTATCTCCTGGATATTGGCGCCAATATTCAATAATATTTGATTCAATGCCTGCAGGTCGTCAAGAGAACTCCCCGGTGGGCCATCCGCAATTAAGGATGAAGCGCCCCCACTAATCAACACAATAATAATATCATCTGGTTTTTTCCCCTCCACAAATTTCAACAATGTCTTGGCGGCAAGCAGACTATTGCCATCAGGAAGAGGATGGCCCGCCTCCAGACAACGACAATATTTCAATGGAAGGGCATGTCCGTATTTGGTTATCGTGATCCCATCGCTGATGAGCTCCCCCAGTATCATTTCCGCTTCTTGCGCCATGGCAGCCGCGGCCTTACCCACAGCCACAATATAAATATCCTTTGTGTCGGCTAAATTGAAAGAGCAATCACCCAAAATCAATCGCCCAAATTCCACTTTCATATATTGGGGCATAAATTGTTTGGGCCGAACGGCTTCAACCGCGGAAAGAAAAATCAATCTGGCATCCCTCGCTGACATGTTTGTGAAATTAGATATTAAGTTCTGATGCTTAATTTAATACCCTCATTTTATGCCATCCAATTTTGTGTTACCTTCGAACTTCAATAGTTGTTTAGCTAACTAATTATGGAATCTTGCTTAAATGCCAACAATTTTCCATTCTCAGTCAATTTATAAAAGGAATATATGAAAAGGATCATCAAGAGGGTAGCGGTTCTGGGTAGTGGAGTGATGGGCTCACGCATTGCCTGTCATTTTGCAGGGATCGGGGTACCGGTTCTGTTATTGGATATGGCTCCCACTGAATTGAGCGAGGCGGAAAAGAAAAAAGGAATGTTGCTGGATCATTCTGCCGTGAAGAACAGGATTGTTAATGAGGCGCTGGCAGCGGCCATCAAATCGAATCCTTCGCCGGTATTCACCAAAGATGTGGTGAAAAATATTTCTACAGGAAACTTCAGTGACAATATGAAGGATATCGCGGGCTGCGATTGGGTAATTGAAGTAGTGGTAGAAAGACTGGATGTTGAACAACAAATATTTGCAGAGGTTGAAAAATACAGGAAGTCTTGCTCCCTGGTTAGTTCCAATACCTCAGGCATACCCATACACCTCATGGCAGAAGGAAGGTCTGAAGATTTCAGGCAAAATTTCTGCGGCACTCATTTCTTTAATCCTCCCAGGTATTTGCGGCTCCTGGAAATTATTCCCACACCATCTACAAATCCGGAAGTAGTAGAATTCCTGATGCACTATGGCGATCTCCATCTGGGAAAAACTACCGTGCGCTGCAAAGACACTCCGGCTTTCATTGCAAACCGGATTGGTGTTTTTGGAATCATTGCCATTTTCAAACTGGTGGAGAAAATGAAACTTGGCATTGATGAATTTGACGCGCTCACAGGCCCTTTGCT
>CALFNL010000091.1 GCA_937902875.1 uncultured Bacteroidota bacterium
GGTGATTTACGATGCCACTAAGCCTTCCCGTAGGAATACCGCCGATCCTTTCCAATTCGGGTGAGCCCGACAGAAATATCAATTTGCCGTCTGTGAGCTGGGTATTGCCACTTTCGGCCATGTAGCAAAACACAGCATTGCGGGCGCTGGGCAAGTGGTTGGCAATGGAATCCTTGGTGATAGGGATATATTTTACACCGCTGGTAGTACCTGATGTTTTAGCAAAGTAAATAGGTCTGCCCTTCCATAATATATTGTGTTTACCCTCTTTGATCAGGTCAATATAGGGCTTGAACTTCTCATAATCCCTGATCGGCACTGCCTGCCGGAACTCCTCATATCCCGAAACCCTGGCCAGTCCATGCTCCTTGCCAAATTCGGTGGCTTTCCCGGTCTTTATGAGTTCCTTCAGAATCTTTTCCTGGTCCTCCACCGCGGTCGCCATCCCCTTCTTGATCTGTTTGTAAATATAGCCGGCAAAAGGCTTTGCCAGAAATGATTTGATCTTCATGAGCTTACGGCCATAATTTAAGTAGCAAAGATAACTTTGCCCCTGCAAAGAGAGGAGTTAAAGTTCTGAACAATTTTTGTTGATTTTGCTTGCTTTAAATAAAATTCCACCTACCTTTGCACTCCTAAATTTTGGCATTTTATGTTTGCAGTTGTAAAGATCGCCGGTCAGCAATTCAAAGTTCAGCAGGGTCAAAACCTTTATGTGCCCCACCTTGATGGCAAGGCCGGTGATAAGGTTGAATTCCCAGAGGTATTGCTGGTAGATAATGACGGTAAGCTGGCCGTTGGATCCGATGTGAAAGTGAAAGTGAAGGCAGAGATCCTGGGAGAAGTGCAGGATGATAAGGTGATCGCCTTCAAGATGAAGAGAAGAAAGGGTTTTCGTAAGAAGCATGGACATCGTACCCTGTTCACACAGATCAGGATCAATGAGATCGCCTAGTTGAAATTTCCAAAACTCCGGATTTCAATTTTTTTTTAAAATTCAATTCATAAACTTACCGCATTATCCTGCGGATAAATTTCAGAATATGGCACATAAGAAAGGTGAAGGCAGCGTAAAAAACGGCCGCGACTCGCAGAGCAAACGTCTGGGAGTGAAAATTTATGGTGGTCAACCTGCCATTGCCGGCAATATCATCGTTCGTCAACGTGGCACAACTTATCACCCCGGTAAAAATGTTGGCGTTGGAAAAGACTTCACATTATTCGCTTTGACCGACGGATTGGTGGAGTTCAAAAAGGGAAAAAACAACAAAACCTTCGTTTCGGTGGCAGCAGTTGAGGCCTCAGCATAAAAAAAATTTTTTGCAGATACAAAAATGTTTTTATTTTTATAGCGTTATTACTTTATTACTAACCATTAAATTCTAAAAAACATGGCAACTGCAAAGAAAGCCGCAAAGAAAAAAGCTGCTCCTAAGAAGAAAGCCGCTAAGAAAGCTGCTCCTAAGAAGAAAGCTGCTAAGAAGAAGAAATAGTCTTAGCTTTTTCAAAAGAGCAAAAAATATAAAGTCCCTTCACGGGGACTTTTTTTATGTGCCTGCCTTTCCGGGGAATCTTTATTACTTACCTTAGAAATTGAACCAGCTTTTTGTTGTATGGATAATTACGAAATAGCGGATCAGTTCTCCCTTTTATCGAAACTGATGGACATTCACGGAGAAAACACCTTCAAGGCCAAATCCTATGCTGTAGCGGCTTTCAACATAGAAAAGCTGCCTGCTGCACTCAGTTCCATGGCACCCGGCGACATATTTTCCATAAGGGGGATCGGTGACGCGATCGGTAAAAAAATACTGCAAATACTGGAAACCGGCAGGCTGAATCTGCTGCATGAATATCTCCAAAAAACGCCTCCTGGCGTGCTGGAAATGCTGCAGATAAAAGGCCTCGGACCCAAGAAAATCGCCACCATCTGGAAAGAGATGGGAATAGAATCGGTCGGCGAATTATTGTACGCATGCTCCGAAAACAGGCTCTCTTTATTCAAAGGATTCGGTCAAAAAACACAGCAAAATATTAAGGAAACGATCGAGTTTTACCTGAGGAACCAGGGGAGCTATCTTTTCGCAGAAATTGGCGATTATGCCGAAAAGACCGAAAAATCCCTCAAAAACCGCTTCCCTGAAAATTTATTTTCAATCACCGGATCTTACAGAAGGCACCTGGAAACTATCGACGAATTGGAATGGGTAACTACCGCACCACAGGATGCATTGGTGGAATTTTTATCATCTGATAATTTTGCCCTCACCGAAAATTCCGGGCCGGTAATCACATTCAGGAGTCCTGGTAACCCGAAACTGAAATTTCACCTTTCATCGCCAGAAGAGTTCGGCACCGTGCTTTTCCGTAGCAGCGCAAGCGGTGAATTCCTACAGGCATGGGAAAGGGATTTGTCGAAAATTCCGGTAAGGCCTTCAGAAGAAAACATATTTGAATCGGCCGGTATTCCCAATATCATTCCGCCGCTCCGTGAAAAAGCATATATCCTGGATCTTGCCAGGCAAAATAAAATTCCTGAACTAATCAAGGCAGAAGATATTAGGGCCATCATCCATTCACATAGCAATTGGAGCGATGGCAGCCAAACGATCGAGCAAATGGCAGAGGCGGCCCGCTCAAAAGGCCTGGAATACCTCGTGATAAGCGATCATAGTAAGTCTGCTTTTTATGCGAATGGTCTTACCGAAGAAAGACTCAGGGAGCAGCATGCTTATATCGATCAATTGAACAGCAAATTCCATCCGTTCAAAATATTCAAGAGCATCGAATCGGATATCCTCAATGATGGCAACCTTGACTATTCCAATGCGGTACTCGGCACATTCGACCTGGTGATAGCATCCATTCATTCTAACCTGAAGATGAGTGAAGAGAAAGCCATGTACAGGTTGATGAAAGCCATTGAGAATCCTTACACCACAATACTGGGACATATGACCGGCAGATTATTGCTGAGCCGCAATGGTTACCCCGTAGATCACAAAAAAATAATCGAAGCCTGCCTTCAAAACAGGGTAGTCATAGAATTGAACGCGCACCCACGCAGGCTAGACATGGACTGGAGATGGATTGATTACGCGATTGAGAAGGGCGTGCTGATTTCCATAGATCCCGATGCACATTCCATAGAAGGCTATGAAGACACGAAATTCGGCGTGCTGGCGGCTCAAAAGGGAGGCCTCACAAAAGCAGGAAATCTCAGCAGCTTCAGCCTGACTCAGTTCGAAGAATTCTTATCGCAAACAAAAAAATTAAAAGGGACCTAATATGCAGTTGCTATTTACGAACGGCCATGATTACTCTTCTTAAATTCTCAGGCCTCCAATTTTTGGCTGGTGGTTTCTAACCCATCCTCATGCAATTGCAATTCCACATAAAAAATAGTGCCTTTTCCAACTGCTGTTTCGAACCATATCCTGCCCTTGGCCTGCTCCACGATACTCTTGCACATGGCAAGCCCCAGTCCGGTTCCTGAGGTTTTGGTAGTGAAATTGGGCGTGAATATTTTCGACTGCGTATCGGGAGGAATGCCGGTGCCATTGTCCCGAATGCTGATCAGCACATGCTGTGCATTTCTTCTTTCTTCAACCTGAATGAGGCCTCTCTTGCTTTCGGGGATGGATTCAACGGCATTCTGAAACAGGTTTGTAAAAAGGCGGTTCATCTGTGTTTTGTCGGCGTTAACCATCAGCGGTTGCGAGTCTGCATTCCATTTTATGTCAATACCTTCTCTCGAGTCCTGCAGGGATATCAAAGAGTTCATCAGTTGTTTCAGGTCGAATACCTCGTTCTTCACATTCCCGATATTGGCAAACTGCGAAAAATCAGCCGCGATTTTTGAAAGGTGGTCTATTTGCTCGATTAGTGTCTTGGCCACATTGGATGAGAGTTCCTTGACGTTCGGCGCATTATTATCAATGGCCTTTTGCAGGTACTGAATACTCAGCTTCATAGGCGTGAGCGGATTCTTGATTTCATGGGCTACCTGCCGGGCCATCTCCCTCCAGGCACCCTCCCTTTCAGTTTTTGCCAGGGCTACCGCACTCTCTTCGAGTTTCTGCACCATCTTATTATATTCCTTCACCAATCCCCCTATCTCGTCCCTCTTCTTCCAAACAATGGCCGCATTATGTTGCCCGAGGTTCACTTCCTTCATCATGGTTCCTATCAATGTAAATGAATCTGTGATCCTGTTGGTCAAAAAGAGCGCGATCACACCCGCGAGCAGAAAGATGAAAGCATTCAGGTTGATGATAGTCACCAGGAAGTTTGAAATCTCCTGGTTCAGGTCGCTATGCGAATTGAAATATGGGATATTCAGGAATGAACCAGTCTGCCCCTCATCGTCCAGGATCGGTACATATATGCTGAGGTAATTGATCTGCCCGTATTTCTCATCCTGCACGTATTGGATTTTTTTAAGTTCGCTGAGATTGTAATAGGCCAGTGGTTCCATCATCCTGCTCAGTACACCCTTATTATACACAAAGGGCTGGGAACTTATATGCAAACTGCCATCGGGATTATACAAGTTAATATCATAATTATGCAATTCCGCGATATAGGCGATTTCATTTTGCAGGGGCGTGCCGGAGGAATCATAAGAGACCGTTACCCCATCCGCTATTTTCTGGGTGCTGATCTTATTCTTCAGTTCGTCGGCCATCATCTGAATGGTACGGCTCAGTTTATCGCGGTTATTCTTATCGTAGCGATTAATGAAGAATATGATCGTGGCTGCGGCCACTACCACAAAAGAGAATATACTCACAAAAATTATGGTGCCATATATCTGCGACCTGATATTGAATTGCCACATTTCACGAAAAGCCCGCCACCTGAAGCCTGACCTTACGATGACGCTGGATACCTGGAACATTGCCACCAGAAAAAGGAAAGCACAAAATAAATAGGAAAACAAAGTAATAGCCTCCAGGAAAAAATTGCTATATCGGGTAATCACTATGATCTTGTCGCCGGCGGCCTTATACCATAATTCGCTGGTTCCATTTATGGTGCGGGTCTCAAATTCATCGTGCGGAATATCTTCTGTTTTTAATTGGGTGGGAAAACCATAGTCGTTGATATGCCTGGTGAGCCTGCCCTTGTCGTAAACAGCATAAGCATAATCCGATGAACGGTCAAAGGAATAGTCTTCCGGTTGTTTGAATAATTCGGGGTATAAGGCTTCACTTCGGTATCGCTTGGGATTGGCCAGCATAAAGAAATATCCATTCAGGGTATCGTTTGAGTTCCTGATCTCCTTCATGAATATGTAACTGATATTGTCGAATGCCGTTTCAAAATACCGCAGGCCCGGAATTTTCGTGGGCTTGCCCTGTATCCTGTAAATGGTGTTCAGGGTATCATAGGTTCGGTGTTCGTTGCTGGATAATGCCTTCCCCTTGTCGTCATAGAAAAATAATTCTGTATCATATTTATTCAGGTAAGCGCTGAAATTGGCATTGATCAGGCTATCCTTGAATTCAATATTAGTTTGGGGGTTCCGCAACCGGTCAAGGTTTTCCAGGAAAAAACTATTGCTGAAACTCTGAATGGCGATATTCAGCAGCCTCTCGCTGGAAGGATCTGTTTGCATGGCCAATTTTTCCGCAGTTCGCTTTCTCAGTTCAATTTCCTTGGCGCGATTCTCGAAAATGATCACCCCGGCAATGGAAGCGGAAAACACGAAGAGCCAGAACAATGCATTGGCAACAGGGAAATTGACCTGTTGATATCCCAGTTCGGTTCTGCCCATCAGATAGATATAGAGGAGTAGCCAAACAATGGTGGACAACTCAAACAGGCCAAATGGCCCATTGATACGAAGGGTCAATACAACCAGCCCAATGATGGAAATAGTCAGAGCCTTCACATAATATACACCCTGGGTAAGCCAATTGAGTATCTGCAATAGTACCTGTGATAAAATGAAATAGCCCAATGAAACACAACAAAGCACTATGAATCCAAAAATGCTGTAGTAATTCAGGCTGCCGAAATTAGTTACGTCAAAAGAAATCTGGGAATCGGCCACCAGGCTCCGAATGATATGACTGCAAAGCATGGTTGCCAAAACCATGATGCAGGAAATAGACAGAATCACAATCCAGCGTAAAACCGGCTGACGGATATAGAACTGTCTTGCCTTCCGGGAGAATTGTATTTTGGCAAATAACACCAGCCAGAAAAAAAGCAGGCTGTTGATGAGCAGGTCGCCCAGGGACTTCAGGACCGAACTTGTTCCATAGATCTGGGGATCGAATAATTCGAATTGGCGAAAATTGATGGGAATATGGAAATAGTAGCTCAGTACTCTCAACCCAACCACCATTACTGTTAAGAATAATACGCCCACCAGGGATCCCTGGCTCTTTGAAATTGACACGGCAATATTGTGCAGGAAGAAAAGCAGCAATACAGAACCCATCATTCGCAGCAATAGAGTGATCCAGTCATTGCTGTAGATATTTTCTCCTTTGGGCTTCAGGTAAAAAAGGGTCTTGCCATTAGAACTCTGAACCGCGTAAGCGGTCATGGTGGTGGAAATGCTGTAATTATGTTCCAGATTTGGGTGATCCACAAATCCATTCTGCAGGTAATCACTCGACATAAAATATTGCCGGTGTATTGGTAAAAGGTAAATAGCCAAAATGGGTTCACCCTGTACGCTAATCTGTTTTCTCATCACTTCATATTGGCCGTTGGCCAGGGAGGCCAGGTAACGGGTATCTTCTTTCTCCAATATTTCAGGAGTCGGCAAAACCACCTGGGTATTCCAGAATACAATTGAATATTGACCCTGGCTGTTCTGACGGTAAAGAAACAGTCCATATTTCCTGGAGGTGATCCGCTCAATTTCATTTTCATTTACCTGCTTGTGCACGAGCTTTCTTAAGAGAGCCGTATCTTCCAAAAAGGCTCCGAAACTCTCCTCATTGTAGCGGATGTATTTATCCAAAGCGCTCTTTACCCCATTGGGTGAAGAAGTATAAGACCAGTAATTGCTGAATATGAATGAGAGTGTAAATAGCCAGGCCGCCGCAATCAGCAGGTAACCATTTTTAAAAAGAGTATCTTTCCAGAATTGTTTCAAGACCCGGGATTTTGTCGCTTGATATGATTCCAGATGGAGTCCATTTCTTCAAGGGTCATATCTGCAAGGTTCCTGCCCTGTTGCATGGCCTTTTCCTCCATCCGGCTGAAACGATCTATGAATTTCTTATTGGTCCGCTCCAACGCATTCTCAGCATCTATCTGCAAAAACCGTGCATAGTTGATCAGGGAGAATATAAGGTCGCCGTATTCCTCCTCGATCCTGGAACGGTCATTCTCCACCACTACTTCCTGCAACTCCTTCATTTCTTCCAGCACTTTTTCCCAAACCTGCCCGCTGTTTTCCCATTCAAATCCAACCTGTTTGGCTTTTTCCTGCAGCCTCATGGCTTTTACAGTAGCAGGCAAGGATTGGGGAACACCGCTCAATACAGATTTCTTCCCTTCTTTTAATTTCAGCTTTTCCCAATTGCGCTTCACATCCTCGTCGTTTTGCACCTTTATATCTCCATAAATATGAGGGTGCCGGGCTATCAGCTTTTCACAAATGCCATTGATCACATCCTCGAGAGTAAACTTCCCTTCTTCCTTTCCAATTCTTGCATAAAAAACAATATGCAGCAACAGATCTCCCAACTCTTCCCTTATCCCATTCCAGTCTTCCTCCGTGATAGCATCCACCAGTTCGTACATTTCTTCTATGGTCAGGGAACGAAGTGTGTGAATCGTTTGTTTTCTGTCCCAGGGACATTGCTCCCTGAGTTGATCCATGATCCGCACCAATCGCAGAAAAGAATTGCCCACAGCTTCCATAGTTAAATTTTTATACCCGGTACGCGGATATGATTAAGAAAATTGACATCAGCATAAGCATCACAACAAATAACATGGAACACAGAAGCAGGTATTTTAGTATGGTCTTGCCCCTCCCCTGCCTGTAAAATTTCCGCATGGCCTTGTACAGATAATAAAAAATGTACAGGATAATGACGGCGCCTATAAACCTAATGATCCCCCAATCCAGTTTCCTATTGATAGCACCAACACAATATTGCAGTAATATAAGAAGAAAGGCCGCGCAATAGAAATGTATGGTAAAGATACCATGATCTGCGTAATAGAATTCCTTCCTCCTCACATAAAGGAATTTCAGGAGCAGGGCAAATAGCGGCAGTGAAACGAATAGCATCTGGGGAATGGAATGTAAAAATTTCTCACCCAGGGTGTCTATTAATTTCCTGTCACCTTCGCCGGTCTTCTCCTTGAGATGGATGAACTTTAGTACCATCGTCCTCTTGAAAGCACCGTCTTTCAGGCTGTCAGGCATCTCATCCTGCATAGCCATGTAGGCATCAGGAGTGTTGAAATCATCCGAGCCCGTGATATTGGCCTGGAATCCTCCATCGTTTGCAGCCCCTAACCTGGTACTGTGGTTTTGTATTGCACTATCTATGATGCGCCTGGTATCTTTCCCCATACCCGGAATATTTGCTGGCAGGGAATCCAGATATTGCCTTGCCTTATCCCCGGTTTCTCTTTCTTTCAGTTCTTTTCTTCGCACGCTGTCCTGCAGTATGCCAATTGCACCATTCAGCTTTATGATACTCTTATTGATTGCCGTACGTTCAATGGAATCCCTGGTTTTTAATAGCACCGATTCAAGGTCTTTTTTTATTGCAAGCTTATGCTCCAATTCCTGTCTGGCACCGGAGCCATCACCAAAATTTGCCGGTTCTTCCTTATTGATGAAACTGAAGAATATCAGGAAAAAGAACGCGGAGGTAAACACATACATGCGGATAGGATGGAGATAAGTCATTCTGCGACCCCTGACATATTCTGAGGTGAGAAATCCGGGCCTCAATAAAAGGTATCTGACCGTGCTGAAGAATTTGCCATCGAAATGCGTGATATCATAAAAGAAATGAGTCACTAACTGCCAGGCGGATTCCCTGGGTTCTGTATTTTCCTGACCGCAAAGCTGGCAATACCTGCCCATCACTTCCGCTCCGCAATTGAGGCAATTTTTTTCCTTTCTTTCTTTGAAATGAGACAAGTCTTCAAATTTTGTTAAAAATAAGGAAGAATGTTGGTTTGAAGTGGCAACATCCCTGACTACTCAGAATCCAATAATGAGGCCCTGAAAGGTGCTGCGCGAGAGTCGCGGCCCGGAGCCGTCATGGCCAACTGATCTAACATTTTGCCTGCTTGAGATACCAGCCCTGTGTACTTTACGTTATTATACAATACAATATCTTTGGTCATTATGAAAAATCGCTTTGCGCGCCTGGATCTCATGCTGATTGCACTTGTGGTTTCAATGATTCCTCTGCAGGAACTCTCCGCACAGTATTATTACAGGGATCTGGAGTTATCAAAACAAAATCAGTTGCAGCAGCAGTTATACAGGAAAAATAAGGTGGGGCAACTCACCCTCAAAAGCTTTGAGTCCAATGGAGCGCCTACCGAAAGATTCGTGTGCGAGCAGGGCTTTAACAAAAATTATTCCGTTTCGAGAACCTTCACGAATGGGGAACTCACCGGCCCATCTTCACTAACGGCTTACTATAATGGCAAGGGACAATTGTATCGTTCGGTGGATAGCAGCCGTGAGTCCATGAGTACTTACGAATACCAATACGATTCCCTGGGAAGGCTTTCATTGGTGAGCAGCAGTTCCCTGGCTTATGGTGACAAGTCAAAAGTGATAGAAACCCACCAATGGATTTATGGGATGAATAGTTGTCCTGAAAAAATGTTGAGGATAAAAAATGGCACCGATACCACCGAGGTCAGGCTCTCCTGCGACGAAAAGGGGAACGTAACGGAAGAGGAAAGTCTTTCAAAAAACGGGTCCGCCGAAAAAATCTATTACTATTACGATAGCCTCAACCGGCTCACCGATGTGGTTCGGTATAATCCCAGGATCAAAAAACTGATTCCTGATTACCTGTTTGAATACAATGAGAACAATCAGCTTACTCAAATGATCAGTGTGCAGCAGGGAAGTTCGGATTATCTCACCTGGAAATACGGCTATGGCGAAAACGGCCTTAAAGCCGGCGAACTTTGTTACGACAAGCAGAAACAATTATTAGGCAAAATTACTTACGAGTACGAATACAGGAAATGATGTTCAATCATCCATGCCGGGCGATTATTTTCAGAGCAGATTTTCCCTGAATTTCAGGCCAGGATCATTCATCTATCCCTTCGGCCGGTCCATCGAGCTATCCTCCAATGCTTTGTAAGTTTTCCATAATTTCATGTTATACGCACTTAAATTGAATTTATTGCAACATTTCAAATGGATTCCTGTCTAGTCAACAAGTGAACATAACTATTGGAGACAATCCCCCGGATCGGCGCCTTGTAGAGAAGGTATTGAATGGCAATACCAGCTCTTTCGGGGAGATCATAACTAATACGGAAAGACTGGTTGCTCAGATCGTTTTCAGGATGGTGGACAATGTTGAAGACCGAAAGGATCTTGCACAGGATATTTACCTTAATGCATTCAGGAACCTGCGCCAATTCAGGTTTCAGTCAAAGCTTTCAACATGGATAGGACGGATTGCATATAATACCTGCCTGAACTATCTTGAAAAAAAGAAGTCGGTTCTTACCGGAAATCTTCACCTTGAAAACAATTCGGATATGGGAAGCCATGCAACCTCCAATAACCCATGGGCTAACGATTCCGATTACAACTCGGAACTGAATCTTTATGAAAAACAAAGAACCGAAATTGTGCGAACAGAAATTGAAAGACTTCAACCAGTTTACAGGACCCT
>CALFNL010000092.1 GCA_937902875.1 uncultured Bacteroidota bacterium
GAAACTTCATACGAGATCATGCAACTCCTTTTTAATATCTGCAAGGATTATGGTGCCGCCGTTGTAATGGCTACCCATGACTATATGGTAGTGGGCAAATTTCCCGCGAGAACCATCAAGACTGAAAGGGGCAAGGTGATTGACAATGCTACCATATCCATCGAATAAGCCTTTGCGCGTTCAATACATTATCATAATATTTACTTAAGAGACCCCTGCGAATCTGAATTTCGTCTTCCGTAAAAGGACGATGGAAAAGTTGGATCAGGATGGATTTGAATCCTTCCGCATTTGCGGCTATATGGCAGGCCTCTTCAAGACCGGTAAGCTCCACCATCTCCTCATTCACCACGCAGTGCCTTCCGCAAAACAGGGCATTCAGGAGTTTCAATTTCACACCTGTACTGTTGAATGAAGGCAGAACATGAATCTGCGCCTTCGCAATAAGATCCTTCATTTCATCTACTGAAGGATTACTCACCAGGCAGGCGTTGGATATTTCATTGACCAGTTTTTGCAGCCTGTTTGAAGGATTCTTTCCAGCTATTACAAAGGGCAGGCCCAGGTCTTTGAATACATTTTTCAATAACCAAACAGCCACATTTTCATTCTCGCTAACGGATAAATTACCGTGGTAAAGGCAAAAACTACCCAGCCCTTCCTTGAGTAATACGTGCGACCAGGGCAAGAAGACTGGCAAAAACTTTATTGAACCCGTTCCAAATTTGGCTTCGTAAATCCTGGCATCTTTCTCTGATACTGCCAATACCAGATCTGCCTTTTTGGCAATGTCCCTTTCATATTTTTTCAATAGCCGGCTCTCGTTCCAATAGTAGATTTTTCTTAGCAGGGAGCCGGCATGCCTGCTCAATTGACGATAATACAGGTATTCAATATTGTGAAGACGCAAGATCACTTTCCTGCCGGCAAGCCGGCCCTCATGCAGGAAATAGCTGCAATGAATACCCTCCAGCAAAACAGGATAGTCATCTGCACACAAATTTTGAATCAGTGCCTCGCTGGCCCTGGAGCTAACGATATAAGGCCATTTTAATGAAAATCCTTTATGCCCCTTCCTTCGTTCATAATAATTCACCGTTTCACAATACTTGTTCAATTCCGCTTGTTCACCCCGACCATACTCGAAACAATGGAGATGAATTTTAACTCCCAGTTCCTTGAGGTAAGGCAACTTGTAAAATAAATCGAACACCCCACCATAATCGGGAGGATAAGGGACATCAAGGCATACGATATGTAAATGCTTATCCAATTTTATTTCAGGGTATGAGACAGTTTTTCATAGAATTCGAGCAGTTTTTTTTCTTCGGTCTGCCAGTTAAAAACAAACCTGCCCCTCAAACAGTTCGCCGCAAGACGCAAATAATATTCTTTGTCTTCAATCAACTTGCTAATCGCGCTGCCAATGGTTTTGGGATCCAGGTCGTCTATCAGGTAAGCTATTTCATATTCCTCATTGATTTTTCGGAATTCAGGGTAATTCATGGCAACCTGTGGCAATCCCGCGTGCATATAATCGAAGAATTTATTGTTGAGAGAATAATAAATGCTCAAGCAGGTATTTTCGCCCAGGTTGATACCTATCAATGCTTTATTGGTGTATTCCCCTAATTGGTCCGGAAGCACCATTCCTTTAAACAAAACTTTTTGGCTTAGTCTTTTCTGTGATACTAAATCCCGGGCCTGCTTTGAAAAATTCCCTTCGCCGCAGATAACTAGTGGAATTTCGAGATCCCGCATGGCCTCGAGGAGATTGGGAATTCCTCGTCCAAAATTCAAAGCGCCCTGGTATAGAAGAAAATTTTCGCGCGGGTTTTCTGTTTGCTTGGTTAGTTCAAGGATGGGAACATTCCTGATGGTCTCATACCTATGCCCATAATTTTCACCATAAATCCTGGAAATGTTTTCGCTCACGGAGTATCCATTTTTGAAGAATGGCAAACACAATTTCTCAACTCCCTTCCAAATGGTTCGGATTGCAGGGCGGCTCACAATTTCCTGCATCTCGCAAAAAAGCTCATGGGCGTCATAGATTCTTATTTTTTTTCCAATGAAAGACGAGAATAAGCAGGGCAGTATGGTATCCAAATCGATTGCACAAATAACATCGTGCCTTATGAACAATAGCCGGAAGAACAATTTGATATTATACTCTACATAGAATAATTTGCCTTTTTGAAAATAGCATGGGATTCTCTTTTGATCATATTTATGCTTGAGTAATTTGGTGGAAGCACGTCTTTTTACACCTACCAGCGTAACATCATACCCATTTTCGGCAAGCGAAGTACAAATTCTTCCCATTCGCTGGTCATAGATCAAATCATTAGTTACAGTAAAAACGATCCTAACGGGAGTGCGCATTAAATGAATATCGGTTGAAATCACAAAATTAAACGGATCACTTCAAAGGCTTCCGCGTAGCGTGCGCCCATTTGCACGCCTCGTACCGAAGCCAGCGAGTAAATGAATTCACGGCTTACATAGCTCTTGTGAAGCTGGGAATGATATTCCAATAGAGCATTCACCTTGATTTCGAGATGCCGCTCTTGCAGTGGAATGAATGCCCTGGTATTGAATGTTACATTATTCCATGGCATTTCGTAACCCAGGAGGGAAGTGGTCTTGAATGCCCTTAACCCTTCTTCCGAAATCACCTGGTGGTCCTGGTGAATATCGGTGGGGGATGGTACCAATACGAGGTCGGGCCGGACCTCCTCTTTCAATCTCACCAAATCTTCGAGTATCTGTTGCCGGTATTCCTTAAATTTTCTAACGTCATAATCATACAGTATCAGGTTCGAAGAGGGAATTCCAAGAACGGTAGTGGCCTTTCTCAATTCTTTCTCCAGAGTATCTGGTTCCCATCCTTCTGGCAATGACCTGCGGCAGGTTGAAAACGCTGCATAGAAAATCAGGTTCCCTTCTTCACAAAACCTCGCAATGCTCCCGCCACATCCTAATTCTCCATCATCGGTGTGGGGCGCGAGTATTAAAATCCTTTTCATAATTCTTTGAATTTCCTTAATATTTTTTTCAGGTCTTCCATTTCCCTTGCGGGATTGCCCGCCCAGGTTTCATGATCCGGAACGTTTTTGGTGACCACTGATCCCATTCCAATGGTAACACCACTGCCAATCTCAATTTTTTGGAGAATGGAACTATTGTGGCCGATCCAGGTAAAATCGCCAATGGTAGTGCTGCCTCCGATTACTGCACCGGCAATGATACAGCAATGCCTTCCTATACTAACGTTATGGGCTACATGTACAAGGTTGTCGATCTTCGTGCCCTTTCCAATAAAAGTGTCACCCAGGCTGGCTCTGTCCACACATGTATTGGCTCCGATCTCCACCCCGTCTTCAACTATTACCCCACCGATGTGTTCGAATTTTTCGAGCTCCATGTCCGCATTCCTCTGGTATCCGAATCCGTCGGCACCAATGACTGACCCTGCGTGAACTGTTACATTCTCCCCGAGGCTAACATTGTCATAAATGAAATTATTGCCAAGAATGAAACAATTTTTCCCAATTATGGCTTTCCCAATATAAACATGTGGCCCAATATGCACTTTTTCATGGATTTGTGCCTCGGGATGAATAATGGCGGTGGGATGGATGCCGAAGGAAAGAGGAGTTCTGAAAACCAGGGCGAGGATCCTGATGAATAATTCCCTCGGATCGCCTGTTTGAACAATGCATTTATCATGGATAGTATCCAATAAAGATTCTGGAAAGAGATCGTCGCAGATGATCACAGCCGCGGTGCTGGTTTCAAGGAGCGATTCGGCATTTTTATAACTGCTTTTCAACCAGCAAATACTATCTGGTTCCGCATATTCAATGGGGCGTGCAGCAGAGAAGGCAGCCCCGGTTTTCCCAAACATCCTCACCTTGGCTCCCAACTGACTGATCAATTCTGAAATTTGGTAATTAGGCATCAGGCTAAGTTTTTCGGGCTGGCCACCTCATTTTTTTATGATTAATATCGCCGATTGCATCTGCCCAGCATCTGCAGGTGAAATTAGCTGTAAATTAAGGATTTCACGAATGGAAGGAATCCTTGCTTCAGGAACCGTTATGATCTTAGAGAATTATTTATTATGATTGTACCCTAAACCCATAGTTATCATGGAAAATAATTCTAATTCTCCGGCGGTTGCGCCTCAGCCAGCCCGTCCGGTCTTTCTTACCGTTCTATGCATCCTCACTTTTATTGGGAGCTCGATTGGCATAATCGGGGGAATTATCAACTACATTTCTGCCAAAACAGCGGCGGAATTGGTAAAGACCGCTACCGAAGATGCCCAGCAAAAATTAGAGGCCGGTGACAATGGTGCAAATAAACTCGCAGAGAAAATGATGTCGGGGATTGAACCCATGCTATATCCTGAAAATATCAGGAAGAATGCACTTTTCAGGGGGGCAGGCAGCTTACTCACCCTCCTTGGCGGAATTCTGATGTTCAGTCTCAGAAA
>CALFNL010000093.1 GCA_937902875.1 uncultured Bacteroidota bacterium
AATATTTTGAATTGAAGTGGCAATTACCAGAACTTTAATAGAATCCATTTGTAAAACTTTTCTCCGCCTGATCCATATTAATCGTATTAAGTTTCCTTATCCCTAACTATACTTTCCTTCCCCGGATGAGCCTTAGTAATATGGCAATTACCGCTATTACCAGCAATATGTGGATGAGGCCACCGGCATGCATTCCAAAGTATCCAATCAGCCATCCAATGATGAGGATGACGGCGATTATGTATAATATATTTCCCATAAACCCATTTTTTTTGAATTGTTTAGAACAGGAGATACTCTGTGATTATAAAAGCCCCTCTTTACTAATGCTGGACATGTTTACGATTTTCGATAGCCTAAAGGCATAGTTCCTCGAAAATTGTCCTTCACTTTTCCATTGCTTCTCGTCATTCTGGTAATATTCCTGGAAAGAAATTATCAGCAACCACGATCTTGTGTCCAAAGAGAGAAAAGCATCAATTACCGGCAATCATTATAGGTCTCCTCAATTTTTACGGCGGCTATTATCTTTTTGCCATTTGCTGTGTTCAGGATGATCCTTGATCACAAAATACTTGGCATCATGACTATTGCGAATTATTTCCTGGTTGTGCTGCCCCTTATACTGCGCATATTTCGTCTTATAAATTGCATCATGACGATATGGCTTCGGTTCATTAATTACAACCTTATACCCCCTGTACATATCAAAATCCTTGTATTGAGAAGGTAAGGTGGTAGAAGATACCCAGTGCCCCCGTTTTTCATAATAATAGAGGCGATTGGGAACATTATAATATACACCAATATCCGGTAAATAATAATACTGAACTGCATCATAGCCAACGGGACCCCATATAGGTTGGGAACCGATATTAGCCCTCGTATACACCTGAACCTGGGCAGTAGCAGCCTCAATCAGAAAGCCACTGAACAATAATGCTACTACTAAAATTAATTTTTTCATTCTATGCATATTTAATTTGTTTTTAGAATTAAGAGGGCTTTGCAGATGAACAGGCAGGAATGAGTTAACCATTTAGAAAGCTATTATATTTCATTTTGTCATTATTCCTAATCCTTGTTTTTATTCCTATATCTGCCATAAAGATGAGTGTCTTTTTCCTGGAAATAGTTACACAATTGCAGGAATAGATTACATCATTCACACTTCTGAGCAGGTGGTTACCTGTGTATTTGGAATTATATTTCGAATGATGGAATTTGCCTGGTTACGGTAAAACCATGTAAACTGTCGGAAACCCGGCTAGCTAATGGACTTCCACATTGGATCGGGAATAATTGCAAAGATTCTCAAAGATTGAAGAGCCCGTAGCTAGAATTTTGGGAAGTCTAACTGAAAAAGCAGATCGGAACTGAACTTAAAAAATCAACCCTGTGTTTCAAAACTAATCGCTGGAAATTATTGGGCAATCGATGGGTTGAATTGCGGACCATCTGCAGGGTCATCCTTAAAGGGTACTCCGTTCTTGTATTCTCCCAGAATGATCACCTCCTTATAGCTTGCATATTGGCTGGCAGCATCATCCATTGCCTTTTTTGATTCGCTTCGTATTTTCACACCATTCCGTACCCCTTTATTGTAAACTTCAATGTAAAATCCATTCTTTAATTTTACTTCGCGCATTTCGGGCTTTCTTGTGTAATTCATTAAGAGTAGTTTTAAGATTTTATGATTAAAAAAAAGCAAATTAAACGCCATAGCAAATTTTAGGCGCAGGCAAATAAATCGCAACACCATGCCGCAGGCTTGTCCATTTACTGCCAAACGCTGTCTTGCTTCTCAATTACAACCATTGAAATCCTGAAAAGTTTACTGCATTCACAATTCTTCCAGCATGGAGCGTCTCTTATCTTTTAGCTGTTTGAAATGGGAGGGTGTAAGCCCAGTCACTTTTTTGAACTGGGCGGAAAGATGTGCCACGCTGCTGTAATGCATTTTGTAGGCGATTTCAGTAAGGTTCATTTCATTATATACCAACAGCTCTTTTACCCGTTCAATTTTGTGAACGATGAAGAATTTCTCAATCGTAGTGCCCTGAACTTCTGAGAAAAGATTGGCGAGATAAGTATAATCGTGGTTTAATTTTTGACTCAAATATTCAGAAAAATTGATTGCCAAAGGCTCCTCAGAATAATGTACTAATTCAACAATAATATTCTTTATCTTTTGAATCAACACACTTTTCTTGTCATCCATCAATTCAAGTCCCGATTTCAACAGAGCAGCCTTAAATTGCTCACGTTGTTCTAATGTAATATCATCGGTTAATTCAGCTTCCCCCAATTCCACAGTTGAATAATGCAAACCCAATTTACCAAGCTCTCCCTTCACAACCATTTTGCAGCGTATGCAAACCATATTTTTAATGTACAATTTCAAATGACTTGTTTAGAATTAGGGTCCCACCTAAACTACTCTAAGTAAGGTAGGAACTTGAATGTCCCGCAGTTACGGAAGGAAACGCAAAATAAATATAGACATAAATTCTCATATTGGCATCAAGCCGAAATCGCTTTTTTGAACCTTAAATCAACTGTAAATCTATCCATTTTGAACCGCCAAATCGGCACTCTGGATATTTGGCAGCGGGCTCCGTTGTACCGGGAATGACTCGTCCCTGCACGAGTCCGGGAAGAAAAAGAGAATTCCTACATTACCCCGAATATAAACTTTCAACAACAAAGAAACAAGCCAATTGTTTTTGCAGCCAGATTTTTCTTCAGTGGGCTGGAAAAGGCAAAGCGACGGACTTTGATGTATTGCCGATGTGTGAATCATGTAACATATTTGCAGTATTGTGTAATACTTTGATAAATAAATGCTTCCATCTTTGTCCTCTCATTAGCGAATATTCTTCACCGTCAATAATAGGATTCGTGATGATTAAAATAAATCAGCTCTTAAAACAAAACTCATGACAGTAAAAAATGTCTTAAAAACTGCGTCTATTGCAATGCTCCTGTCTATAACCGTGCCAGCCGCCGCACATATTATGGTTTCCGATACTACTCAAATCAATGCCACCGCCAAAACGGATGACATGAAGGCCCAGGAATTGCTTCTGCGATTGAAAGATATCAAGGATATGGATAAATCCGTTTTATCAAGGGTGGATAAGAAAAGCCTAAGGAAAGAAGTGAAGGAAAGCAGGAAAGAATTGAGGGCTTTAAAAGGCGGAATTTATCTTTCTGTTGGAGCGATAATCATAATTATATTATTACTAATTATTCTGCTATAATTTATTCTTTCATTGTTTTTGGCCCGGATAAATCCATTCCATATTCCTGGATCCATGAAGGATCAAATATTTTCACAAGCGGCTATTATTTAATCTTACAGTCCGTTGCTACCTGTAGAATACGCTGATAGAAAACTGTTGGTTCTTCCCAATTAGGCGAATGCCCGCTATATTCAAACCAATACAAATTCTTTCTGGGAGCCTTGATGCTCTTATAGTACTGCTCCACAATAGTTGAAGAAGTAATATAGTCATATTTCCCCACGAAAAAATACATGGGTATCTTGAATTCATTGAAGGGAAACAAGTCTAGATGCGTTGCATTCATGTAATTGAAAAGCAATTTTCCCGTCTTCATCATGGGCCCCATCCAGTCAATGGCGCCGTAGTCGCTGTATAGCCTTGCAGGGTCTGGCAGGGTGTCAACATAATTGCTGGTCATATATTTGTTGCCCGCCATTCGAAATCTGATCAAATCCTCGAAACCGTTCTTATAGCCCTGCTCCTCGGTAAAAGGTGTGGATGCCAGAGCATTCAGAGTGGCTGTATCATAAAAAAGATTCGCCTGGTCCTTTACATAGTTCCTGGCGATCATTTCGGATTTATTTGGATTCACAAATTGCCCGAGACCAATATAAGCGCTATAGTCCCCGGGATATTTTGTGACAAGGTAAATCCCAATGATGCTCCCCCAGCCATGACATGCAACCAATATCTTATCCGTATGAAAAGCTTTTTTCAAATATTGAGTCACCTGGTGAGCGTCTTCAACATAAAGATCAGGAGTCAAAATGGCCGTAGTGTCTGATTTAGATTTCCCACAATTTCTCTGGTCCCAGGATACCAATACAAAGTTCCTGGTAAGATTCTGATTATATTTTCTGATCATGGGAGTTGCCGGCCAGGATGGGCCTCCATGAATAAATAGCAAAATGGGATCGGCTCTGGAAGCGGCCTTTATTTCCAGGTACTGATCAATTCCGTTGATATTTATCAGGAATGAAGTATCAACAGGCATTTGGCCCGCCCCTGCTTTTGATTGCTGAGCCAGGAGGCTTCCGCCATTGAAAAAAATAAAGCAGCAGAAAATGGCGGGGAGTAGTTTTTTCATCTCAAAGTCCGGCTTTAAGGAAAATCCAAGCCGACCCCTAAATTTACAAAAATAACCACCGCATCCTATCATACAAACCGGTGATCATTCCCGGCTTCCTCCATAATTCCTTCTTCCAAATCATACTGATAATTCAATATATCCAGTTCTAATCCTGCATGATATAAGTCTCTCCTGAATTGTTTCTTTCCCGGCCCTGCCACCGCATCCAATTGTTGATAATAGTCAATGCCGTTGCGCAGGTTTTGGTAAAAGCCCGTATAATATTTTTTTCTTCTTGAAATCTGCCCCCTGCGCTCATCCTCCTTCAATTGCTCTTTCAGGTAGTCAATATACAAATGCAATTCAGCAATAAACATATGAGGCCTCTCGCTTTTTGAAACAAGGCTGTCTCTGCCATAAATATGATCGGTCATGGTCTGCAGCGAAACTACCCTGGAGAAATTTACAATATTCGGCCCGGGGCAGATTGTCACCGCATTCAGATTCCTGATGAATTTTTGTGAATAACTTATGGACGCCGCATTGCTCAGCCCTACACACAAACATTCCTTTTCCAGTACGCCATCCAGTTGCAGTTTGTATTCGGCTTCAGGCAGATCGAGCGATTTCAATTGCGCGATCTTTAGTTTTTGATACTTGTGTGATGCCGTACAGATTGGCTCTTTTGTAAATTCAGTATTAAATGCCAGATGCTTCTCTGTGCAGGGGCTACCGGGCTTTCCATTGCTGATTCGTGATGATCTCTCTTTTTCGGCGCTTGTTCCTTTGAGATAATAGAATCTAACACCCAGGGGCGAACTGCGGCTAAGCACAAGATCCTTTTCCTCCGCGCCACAAAGCAGTTTCAAAGTTTCCTCATCAACCGTGGTTGCCTCAGGCACCAGCAAAAAAGGAGTTCCCCATCCGGTGCTATCTAATTTGTAGTGATGGTGTAGGAAATCATCTTCCTCCTTGGTGCCAATGCCTCCCTGCGCGGAAAGGGTTTGTGCTGGTGGGGAAATCATTTTCGCCAAACCTCTTTTCTCAATCGCCGCGCTGTAGATTTGAAAAATGCCATCAACTAACTCTTGTTTTCGGGTTTTGAATTCTTCCAATATCGGTCCCAGCAAATAGCCATCAGTTGCAAATGCATGACCTCCGCAATTCAGACCGGATTCAATTCTGAATTCACTCACCCAAATGCCTTTCTTCGCCAGGTATTTTCCCTGTATCAATGCAGAGCGGTAGTCACTGACTTTTACGGTAATTTTTTTGGTGAATCCCCCTTCTGCATTTTGGTCAAAAGCGCTCAAATTTTCCAGGTAATTAAATAGGCGTGGATTCATACCGGCGGAAAATATCACCGAAGAATTACTGAGGCCGCTATTGGCATAGCCTCTCAGCGCCGAAACGGCATCTGATCCATCCCGAATCAATTCGCCCTGACGATCATAATTATTCCTGTCAGTTTTGGTCATGATATTCACGTCGATGCTACCGGGCCTCACCTGTGTTCGCAAATACGCTTCCATCTTTTCCTTTTCATGTTGATTTCCGGTCCTCATCATTTGCCGGTACAATCGTTTGAGTGCATTTTCATCCGGCAGCATCTCAAAATATTTCACTATTTCTGAGCCCGTTTCGAAAGCGGCATTTCTGAGTTTTTCAACATGGCCCTGAACAATGGTATTTACCAGGTTCAGGTAATCGGTAATTCTTTTGGCCCGGTAATCTTCTTCACGGGTGGAGATGGGATGATATTGAAGGTTGCTGGCGGGATAATAATGACTTCTCATCATGTACACCAATCGATCTTCAATA
>CALFNL010000094.1 GCA_937902875.1 uncultured Bacteroidota bacterium
GACCTGGTGGAAGATAAGCTGATCACGGATGAAAATGGCATTTATTCCAGTGGAGGCGCATTCTCCTATTTGAATCTTATTCTTTACCTGATCGAAAAATACGCCGGACGTGAGATCGCCATTTTTTGTTCAAAGGCGTTTCAGATAGAGTTCAGGCGCGACAGTCAGTCGCCATTCATAGTATTCCAGGGGCAGAAGGACCATGAGGATGAACCTATCCGGAAGGCCCAGGAATTCATAGAAAAGAATTTTCACCAGAAAATAACGGTGGATCAATTGGGCAACATGTTTGCGCTCGGCCGGAGGAACCTGGAGCGGCGCTTTAAGAAAGCCACGGCCAATACGGTGGCCGAATATATTCAGCGCGTGAAGATTGAAGCCGCCAAAATGAGCCTGGAAAAATCCCTAGAAAATGTGAATGAGGTGATGTATAAAGTGGGGTATTCAGACAGCAAGGCATTCCGCACCACCTTTAAGAGGTTTACCGGTTTATCGCCTATACAATACCGTAATAAATATAACCGCGACCTTACAATCAGCAATCTCCGCCATGCATGATGCAGGCAAATACGCTACAGGGTTCAGGAAGCAATCAATGATGCGGCCACGCGCCGGGGACTTCAATCAATCAGGATTAGAATTGTCTGCTGTTCCAGTTGCCAGGAATACATGGGGACCGCTATTTTATCAGGCTTTAATGAATCGTAAAGCTGCAAATCGTCCTGCAAAATAGTGCCTGTTGCGTCGGTGTATAATATTACAGTTATGCTTTGCAAAGACTTTGTACTGCTGATTGTAATTTCTATTGCCATTGCATCTCCGGTGGCCTGGTATTTTATGCATCAATGGCTGCAGGGTTTCCCCTACCGGATTACTTTGAGCTGGTGGATATTTCTGATTGCAGGATGATCAGCTATATGGATTGCACCGATCACAGTTTGTTTCCAGGCAATCAAAGCAGCGATAGCAAACCCGATAAAAAGCCTGAGAACAGAATAGAGTTATTTTGGCGGTATACCTGCACTATTTTACAAAAGCCTTTAGGTCTGTTTGCAGGCAGAAGGGCCGGACTGGGAAGAAAAACACCAATTGAGTCGGAGTAAATCACGTCAATTCTTAAGAAAATTCCCTAATCACGATCGAAGTCCAATAGCTCAGAAGGCTCTACATTCAGGCCTTCTGCGAGTTCAATGAGTGTAGTAAACATGAAATTTGCCTTTACGGATTCGATCTTACTGATCTTCGCGAAGTCAATATCACAGCGGCTCGACAACTCCCGCTGGCTCAATCCCTTTGACATGCGGAGTTTTTTCAGATGGGCCGCAAATTTTTTAAGCCGCTTCTTGTCCTTTTCTTTCATTAAGTTTAAGGTCAAAGATTCTTTCAAAAAAACTGTTGTAAGAACTACCAACACCCGCAATTAATTATTATTTTCGCTCAGGTAGAAAACGAGGGATCCGGGAATATTGCAAAGGGAAAGAAAGCGTATTGAAATCCTTCGTGAATGCCAATTGATTCGTTCTGTTTGAGACACATGCCGAAACCAGGAATTCCAGAAATTCAATAGCCGAATCGCGGCTCACAAATACTGGTCTTATTCATTTGGGGAAAGCCTATGTGGCCAAAGATCATGGGCCCGATCGGAAGCCAATCATGGTGCTGTTCTCTCAATTGTGATGGAGCTAGTACCAAAAAAATCAATGTTCCTACCATGCTGGAAATCAGGGCGGCACTAGCTTGCAGATCGGCTTTTTCAATAGGAACATTATTTACAAATACAATTCTGCTTATGCCTATACCTTATCGATTTGCCTCTGAAAATAAACAAAATGGCTGGGAGCCCGGAGACCTTCCCGCATTCAAACTCCTGTTTATTGAACTCTATCCCGCCCTCTGCTATTTTGCGGAACAACTCATGTTTGATGTGCAGGAAGCGGATAGCATTGTAGAAAAATGCTTTGTGAAACTCTGGGACCATGACGAGAAATTTGAAACCTTCATGGATGTGCAATCTTTTATGTACATATCAGTCAGAATTGCCTGCCTGGAACAAACAAAACATTCCAGGAAAATCGCAAAAAAACAAGGGAAACCGTTTTTTTCCCAGGTCAATTCAGAAGAAAGCATCTTGGCAGCAATCACACAGGCAGAAACGATCCGCAGCATATATGCTTCCATGCAAAAACTTCCCATCAAATGCAGAAGACTCATCCACATTCGTTATGCTGAGCGCCTCCACCACGAATTAGAGGCCAGAGAAATGGGAACCATCCCCGACACCGGAAAAAAACCCTAATCACGGCCACCCGCCAATTACAATTATACCATTTCAGAAATGATCTTCCCCCTTGCAATCCTCGCCATACAACCAGAAAAACACTTCCGGAATTGGAGATATTTACTTTGCACAAAGCCTTAATGCATTCTAATTTTGACCATGACTAAAATGCAGGGGTGCGATACAGGGTTGCGATACAGGATTGCGATGAACGCGTGCAATAAAAGGGTGCGATGCTGCATGATTCAATACCATATAATAGCCCCGCAAGGGCCACAATTATGAAACAGGAATATCCGGAGCAGGCATATAGAGCTTCAAACCTATTATTAAAAAGTCTGACACAAAGAATTGAAGCTCTTGAAAAAGAAGAACTTTCGCTTTGGTTTGAGAAGAATGAGCTCAACAGGCAATTATTTAACATGATAAATGACCAGGAAAGACTCTGGGAGATTTTGCAGGAATGGTCTGGGAGAGACCTGACCGCGGCCTTTGATAGAATCTATAGGCGAATAAATATCCGTGAGGCAGGATTGTTGAATGTTCATGGCATTCGTTCAGCAATCAGCTCAGCATTTTCCAAGGCAGCCACTATGTTTGGGTTCTTTTTAGGCTTCATGAAAGGCAAAGATGAAAAACCGGAGTGGTAGCCATGAAATAATATGAATTGGATCGATTCAGGTAATAGATTGATGTAAAGTCTGGAAGAATTGTAAATGAATTCTACCCCAGAATGGTATCGATTAATGAGTTGGAAGGATTCGCAATATGGATCAATTCATGGCTGGGTTCTATGTGCAGATGAGATCAATTTGCAGAATGGAATCAATTTGTGAAGCGGAACCACTTGTAGAATAGCACTCTTAAATGCACTTCAATCCGTGAATATGATCGATTTGCATTTGGGATTAATTGATGGTTGCAATTTGCTTCGCCTTGGGATAGGATCGCCAGGGATAAATTATCCGGGATCTGGGCCTGCTTCTGCCTCCGCCCCGGGCTAATATTCGGTTCCCCAAATTTTGCAGTATTATTCCTTGCACTGCTGTATGGCCTGGAATTTCAAAACAATTTTTGATTATAAATGTCAGGAACCATCCCAATTTGCAATGGATTAGTTCTTTGAAATTTTTGAAGGGTCAAGGCTATTCAGGTCGGGAAATGAAATTCTGCTTCCATTGTTCCGGTCTAGTCAAAAAAAGCAATACATCAATCGTCATGAAAGCGGAGAGAGTGGAAACAACCTCCGGATTATGACTGAAATCATGAGAAAATTATCTGGCGATAAAACTGCACTCCAAAGCCGGCTCGGGAATGAAATTTATTTCTTTCACCTAAAACACCAAACCAATGTATAGAGACTACTGTATGGTGAAAAAAAAATTTATAATATGTGCAGTACACACGAGGTTCAATCCAATGTTTACAGGGTGCATCTTATTAAAACAAGTGCCATAACAGTCGCCTGGGTACAGCATTCAATATTATCCGGTTACAAGCATTCAATAATACCCGGGTACAGTATTCAATATTATTAACATTGATCCGTCAATCGCCAATCTTTTGTAACTTTAAGGGTATTTTCCTTTTCATCCACTTCAATCTTTTATATGGCCAATATTAATCTGGACATCAACAACAGGAAATACTCTGTGGATGTAGATCCGCAAATGCCATTGCTTTGGGCGATCCGTGATTTTGTGGGATTGAAGGGCACCAAATTCGGATGTGGTATTTCCCAATGCGGCGCATGCACCGTACATCTTGATGGCAATCCCATACGCTCCTGCAGTTTCCCTGTCTCAGCCGCCGCAGGCAAAAAAATCACTACCATCGAAGGCATTTCTGAAAACATCGATCATCCCGTTCAAAAGGCCTGGATCGAATTGCAGGTGCCTCAATGCGGCTATTGTCAATCGGGTCAAATCATGTCGGCCGTTGCCTTATTAAAAAGAACCCCAAGGCCAACAGATGCGCAGATTGACACAGCCATGCAGATCAATATCTGCCGCTGCGGAACCTATCCACGCATCAGGAAGGCCATCCATAGAGCCGCCGAACTCATGCAGGGGCCTGCTCCAAAAAGCAATTGATCACAAATCCAATCTTGCATCATGCAAACTCCTTCCAATATTAAACGCCGTGATTTCCTGAGACTGACGGGTATTACCAGCCTGGGCTTTGCGCTTGGATTTTCTTCTTCCGATGTGGAAGGATCCCCAAGGGTCTTAAACCTGAGCCACGAGCCCATAACATTTGAGCTCACACCCTACGTGATCATTGAAAAATCGGGCAGGATCACCATCATGAATCCCAATCCTGAAATGGGCCAAGGCACCTATCAGTCTATTCCATCCCTCATAGCTGAGGAGTTGGAGCTGTCCCTCGACCAGGTGATCATCAGGCAAACCTCCGGGGAAAAACAGTTTGGCCGCCAGGTATCGGGAGGAAGCGCTTCCGTAAGAGGCGGTTACGCCCCGCTAAGAAAGATTGGAGCCACTGCCAGGGAAATGCTTCTCAAGGCCGCCAGTCAACAATGGAATGTTCCCATCGATGAATGTTATGCGGAACATGGCAGGATCATTCATAAACCATCCGGGAAAAGCTACTTCTATGGTGAGCTTGCGGAAACAGCCTCCAGGATGGAAGTGCCCGAAAATCCCCGGCTCAAAGATCCTGCGAATTTCAACATACTTGGTAAATCGGTCCCCCGGCCAGATATACCTCTGAAAGTTTCCGGCCGCGCTGAATTTGGCATTGACGTGGAAGTACCCGGAATGGTATATGCTTCCGTTGAAAGGTCCCCCGTTTTCGGAGCCACCCTAATTAGTTACGATGACGCGCAAACGAAGAAAGTGAAAGGGGTGATTTCCGTCGTGAAGACCGAGCGAATCATGGGAAAGAATCATTACGACAGCATTGCGGTGGTCGGAGACAATTACTGGGCGGCCTTCCAGGGGAGAAAAGCGCTCAAAGCCAGGTGGAACTACAATGGGTATGATAAATTCAATACAAAGGATTATGAACAGAGCCTCAGGGAACTTGCAAAGACCGATGGTTTGGTGGTAGTTGATAAGGGAGCATTTGACAAAGCGTATGCGGAAGCGCCCTTGAAATTAGAAGCGCTTTATGAAACGCCCGTACTCAGCCATTCTACAATGGAACCCATGAACTGCGTGGCTCATTGGCAACAAGGCGATATTGTGGAAGTATGGGCCTCTTCCCAGGGACCGAGCCTCCTCAAAAGGGAGCTGTCCGCATCACTCGGCATCCGCCAGGATAATATCAAACCAAATATTTATTTCAACGGCGGTGGTTTCGGAAGGAGGCTGAGGTCTGATTTTGCATCCGAAGCCGCTCTGATTTCCAAACAGGTTGGGAAACCCGTGAAAGTGGTGTGGACCCGTGAAGATGATACGCAAATGGGACCATTCCGCCCTATGACTTTTTCAGCAATGAAAGGAGCACTCTCCGCCGATGGAAAGCCACTTGCCTTTCAACATAAAGTGGTCAGTCCTTCCATGGCCGCCACTACATCTGCCAACTACGACAAATCAAAGCCGGACAGGTCCATGGTGGAAGGGATCAGCGATCAGAAATATGAGTTCCCGAACATGAAGAATTCATATGTTTTTGCTGAAATGCATATCCCGATGGCGGCCTGGCGAAGTGTTACCAGCAGCACCCTCGCCTTCGCGCATGAATGTTTCATTGATGAAATGGCAGCCAAGGCCGGAAAGGATCCAATGGCTTTCAGGCTCGGAATGCTCACTGCGGATTCCGATACAAAGAGGCTGCTTACCAAGCTGAAAGAGGTTTCCGGATGGGATAAACCCCTCCCCAAGGGTAAGGGCCGGGGCGTGGCGCAATATGAATTTTTCGCCGGACTTGCGGGGCACGTAGTAGAAGTGTCGCACCAAGCCAATGGCGCAATCAAAATTGAGAAAATTTATGCCGTCATTGATTTGGGAACCGTGGTAAACCCAGACACTGTGAAAGCCCAGATGGAAGGTGCCGTTGTAATGGCGCTTACTGCCGCAATCAAAGACGGAATCATATTTCAAAACGGGAAATCCGTTCAAACCAATTTCAACAATAACAGAATGCTCCGCATCAATGAGATGCCTCCGGTGGAAGTGCATATCCTGGCAGAAGGTGGCCCAACAATCAAGGGCGTTGGAGAGCCGGGTCTCCCGCCATTTGCCCCTGCGCTCTGCAATGCTATCTATGCGGCAACGGGGAAGCGCATACGAAGACTTCCGTTTGATATCAATAAGGTGTGAAATTGCACAGAAGCTTTGCACTGAATCCATCTCCCGGCGAATTTTAACCGGCGGGAAAGCTGCGGGCTGGAAGGGTGCAAAATGGGATCATTCCTACCGGCCCGGATGCGGGATTTTTTTACATGATTTTATTTTGCGGGATTCAATCAGCCTGGAGCAATAAATGCGGGAATAGGTCCATATTTTTTTGGCGTAGTTGAAAAAGGCATATCAAATTTCTTTTCTCAGAATTTCCAGGGGCGGTTTGTTCACTACTCCCCTGCTGTTCATCAAGCCGATCACCACGGTAAGCAGGCCCCTTCCGCCGCCCCCTATCCGCCCCGGCCCCCCTTGCGGCGAAAATTTACTGTTGAAACTGAACTTCGCCAGGGCCCAACTTCCTGCCAGCGCCAGCAGGATTCCCGTAACCGAAGCCAGCGCGCCCAGGAATAAATATTCCAATGCATTGATCACGAGGATCTGCTTCCTGCTGGCGCCAATCGTTCGCAACAAAACACTTTCCTGCATCCGCTGGTATTTGCTTATGAGAACTGAAGCAATCAAAACGATTAGGCCCGTGATAATACTAAAGGCCGCCATGAATCGGATCACAAATCCAATTTTACTTAGGATATCGTCCATGACACTCAGGATTAATCCGAGGTCAATGATGGAAACATTGGGATAAGCCCTCACCATTGCCTGTTGAAAATGCGCGGAGGCTTCGCTGGAAGCGGCCCTCGTGACTATCACATGAAATTGCGGGGCAGACTCCAACACGCCTGTAGGAAAAACCACCCTGAAATTGGTCTGTACCCTTCGCCAGTCCACCTGGCGAAAACTGCCTACAATAGTCGGCATGAGCACTCCCTGTACGTTGAACACGATGCTATCCCCAATCCTTACATGTATTCGATTGGCATAATTTTCATCCATGGAAATATAAACAATAT
>CALFNL010000095.1 GCA_937902875.1 uncultured Bacteroidota bacterium
GATTTTCTGTTTGATCAAATAACGAATATATCTATATCTGAGGTCCGGGCCCTGGTCCGGACTTTTTATTGCATCTAAAAGTCAGGGCAAAAAATGGTCTGCAGCCTTCAATCCAAAAATTTTCCCCACCCGGCAATTGAACCTTCGCGGCCCGATCGTATATTCACAGGCTTGGCAGGATTCCGGCCTTGGCACCAAACTTGACTCATATAGGTATCTAAAATTCCGGCACAAAATAACCCGGGAAAGATGCCATATTGGCTTTGAAAGGAAGATTATGAAAAGAATTGATATGTATTTGAGACCCGAAGAGGAAATGGAGTTTATGCCCATAATTCCATTGAACGATGACGAAGTTGAAAACGGCGATGAGATCAAGGTCCCTGAGGAAATACCCCTCCTCCCTTTGAGAAATACCGTATTGTTCCCAGGAGTAGTCCTTCCAATTACGGTAGGCAGGGATAAATCCATAAAGGCTGTAAACGACACTTACAAGACTGACAAGTTGGTAGGCGTTATAGCGCAAAAAGACAGTAATATTGAAGAACCCACCGTATCAGACCTCGAAAATGTGGGAACGGTTGCCAAGATCATCAAATTGATCAAAATGCCCGACGGCGGCACCACAATCATTATTCAGGGAAGAAAGCGGTTCAAGATAAGTTCCATAACATCTGAAGACCCTTATTTCAAGGCCAGAATTGAGTTGTTGGAAGAAGATAAGGTAGTTCAGGACAATCAGCATTTTGCGGCGACCGTGAGCTCTATTAAAGATCTGGCCGGGCAAATCATTCAGCTTTCTCCCAATATGCCTTCGGAAGCTTCCATAATTCTGAAAAATATTGAAAATCCCTCCTTCCTCATCCATTTTGTGAGCAGCAATCTCAATAGTGACCTGAATGAAAAACAGGCCTTGCTGGAAATGAATGATATTAAGGCCAGAGCGGAAAAACTCCTGCATTTACTCAACCGGGAATTGCAGTTTGCGGAACTAAAAAACCAGCTTACCAATAAAACCAAGACTGAGCTTGATAAACAGCAAAAGGAATATTTTCTTCAGCAGCAATTAAAAAGCATCAAAGACGAATTGGGTGGCGATGCCAACGAAAGGGAAATAAAGGAAATGGTGAAGAAGGCCGAATCGAAAAACTGGCCACAGTCGGCAAAGGAAGCTTTTAGTAAAGGAATTGAGAAACTGGAAAGGATGCATCCCAGCACGCCAGACTATTCCGTGGTGTATAATCACCTTGACCTGATGCTGGAGCTTCCCTGGGATGAATGTACGTTGGACTCCTATGACCTTCTCAAAGCAAGAAAAATACTGGATCGGGATCATTACGGAATGGGTAGGATAAAAGAAAGGATACTGGAATACCTGGCCGTGTTGAAACTGAAAGGGGATATGAAGAGCCCCATCCTGTGCTTCGTAGGCCCTCCAGGCATCGGAAAGACTTCATTGGGCAGGAGCATTGCCAGTGCTTTGGGACGAAAATATGTACGCCTGAGCCTGGGTGGCATGCATGATGAAAGCGAACTGAGGGGGCACCGCAAGACTTATATTGGCGCCATGCCAGGCAGGATTATTCAATCCCTGCGCAAGGTTAAATCCTCCAACCCTGTGATGATACTTGACGAAATTGACAAGGTGACTAACGATTTTCGGGGCGACCCATCGTCGGCGCTGCTGGAAGTGCTGGATCCCGAACAGAACCACACTTTTTATGACAATTACCTCGAGTTGGAATATAATCTCAGCCGCGTATTGTTCGTGGCCACCGCCAACGATATTCAGAATATTCAGCCGGCATTGCGTGATCGCCTTGAGATCATTGATCTGAGTGGGTATGCCATAGAAGAAAAAATTCAGATCGCCAAGCGCCACTTATTACCTAAACAAAAAGACCTGCATGGATTGAATGGTTTCAATTTTAAGATTGGAGACAGCATATTGGAAAAGGTAATTGAGGACTATACGCGGGAAAGCGGGGTGAGGGAACTGGATCGCCAACTGGCTTCCATCATGCGTTCCTTTGCCAAGGATTATGCAATCAAGAATAAGGTGAAACCCTCGCTGAATGCAAAGGATGTTGAAAGGATCCTGGGCAGACCAAGATATAGCAATGAGCTATATAAAACCGCAAATATGGCCGGGGTAGCTGTAGGGCTTGCCTGGACCTATGTTGGCGGCGACATTTTGTTTATTGAAACGGCTTTAAGTGATGGCAAAGGAGAGATCAGGCTTACCGGTAACCTTGGAAACGTGATGAAAGAAAGCGCCACCACCGCTTTGACCTATCTCCAGGCAAATTCAAAAAAATATGGTGTTGATCCCGAACTCTTCACAAAGAAAAATATTCATGTGCATGTTCCAGAAGGAGCCGTTCCTAAAGACGGGCCAAGCGCCGGCATCACCATGATGACCTCTCTGACATCGGCTTTTACGGGTCGTAAGGTAAAACCATATCTTGCCATGACCGGCGAAATTACGCTGAGAGGCCAGGTTTTGCCAGTTGGGGGAATCAAGGAAAAAGTGCTTGCGGCAAAAAGGGCCGGACTCAAGGAAATTATTATGTGCTGGCAGAATGAAAAGGATGTACAGGAAATAAATGGTGCTTTCATTAAAGGAATGAAATTTCATTATGTAAAAACCATACAGCAGGTTTTGGACCTGGCCCTGGCCTAGGATCGGAAAGCCGGGGAATATTTTTTGCCTCATCCAACCATTCCTGGATTTACCTCGTTATACCAGATATCAACAGGAATTTTTCATGTTGATTGTTTTAAGGGTTAAAGAAACTCCACCATATCCATGGCGGAGTTTCGCTTTTATGGGCTACCATTTATACTCATTAACGGAGGGCTCTGCCCAGGCCCTTCGCCACTATGAGGTTAAAAGGGGTAACCGGTATTGAAGCCTGTGCTGCCCCGGTGAGATTATTGAATCCTCAGATTTTTTCTTGAATTCCGGAACCGTTCCCGGTATTTATACGACTTGGGTTTAACTAAAAGAAATTCACAAATATGATCAAAGTGGTAATGGCGGATGATCACCAGGAAGTGAGAAATGCCTGGAGCGATTTCCTAAGAAGATTTAAGACCATTGAAATTGTGGGAATTTGCAGCGATGGCGATGAAGTTCTGGAAAGAGTGCGGGATCTGCAGCCTGATATTGTTCTAATGGATATCAACATGAAAAAGATGTCTGGAATAGAAGCAACGGGGATCATTTCTAAAAAATGGCCTTCGGTGAGAGTCATTGCCATTTCGGCGCATAACGGAGAAGGTTATGTGAAGGCCATGATAGATGCAGGTGCCAGCGGTTTCGTAACCAAATCGGCCATTGCCCAGGAATTGGTGCAGGCTATTCATGCTGTATATGAGGGTAAATCATATATATGTGAGGAACTGAAAAAGAAATGGGGCCAAAAAGCCCAGGCTGAGTAAGGGGCATCACAATAGTATTTCAAAAAAGGGAGCTCAGTTTACCAGTTCTTTTTCCTGTTTAAAGCTTTCCCTTGGTTTCAATCCCAGCAATTCGAACATTGCCCGGTCTTCATCCCAGTCAGGATTGGGTGTTGTGAGGAGTTTTTCTCCTGCAAAAATAGAATTGGCCCCGGCCATGAAACAGAGAGCCTGTTCTGCCAGGCTCATTTCGGTTCTGCCGGCGCTGAGCCTCACCATGGTTTGAGGCATAATGATGCGTGCAGTCGCGATCATTCGCACCATATCCCAAATATCTACCTTGGGTTGATTTTCCATGGGGGTACCTTTAACTCTCACAAGGGCATTGATCGGAACACTTTCAGGGTGACGGGCTAATGTGGACAGTGTGTGAAGCATGCCGATCCGGTCTTCGTGCTTTTCTCCTAAACCAATGATCCCTCCGCTGCAGACTGTTACGCCGGCTTTTCTCACATTTTCCAATGTTTTTAAACGGTCCTCATAAGTACGGGTGGTTATGATATCGCCATAATATTCAGAAGAAGTATCGAGGTTGTGATTATAAGCATAGAGCCCGGCGTCTGCCAATTTTTTTGCCTGATCTTCAGTGAGCATGCCCATGGTGCAGCAGACTTCCATTCCCAGTTTATTCACTTCTTTCACCATTTCAAGCACCCGGTCAAAATCGCGGTTGTCTCTAACTTCCCTCCAGGCTGCCCCCATACAAAATCTCGTGGAGCCTGCTTCCCGGGCTTTCTGTGCAGATGCAATCACGTCTTCCGTCTTCATCAATGCCTGGGTCTTTACTCCGGTGTCATAACGGGCTGCCTGGGGGCAATAAGCGCAATCTTCGGGGCAGCCGCCTGTTTTGATAGATAATAGTGTACAGACCTGCACTTCTGCTGTATCCTGGTATTGACGGTGGATCGTGGCGGCGCGGTAAATCAGTTCCAGCAGGGGTGAGTTGTAGATTTCTGCAATTTCTTCTCTGCTCCAATTGTTACGAATTACGCTCATTATTTTTTCTGATTATTCGGCAAATGTATTTAATTCATACGATTAGTATGAATTGGGCGCCTGCAATTTAAGGTATTTATCAGTTTGCAGAATGGTGCTCATTTTATCCGGGTCAATAAGTGAATTCCTATCCACATCGATTTTTCTGAATTTTATTTGAAAACGGTCATGGATTTTTGAGTTTGAGGGCTTATAGCGTTTATTGCACGGTGTTAATTTTATTGAATTCATTCACACCAATCAAAAGTTCTGGCCTGGTCTTTTTGCTACCACTAAAATGGTACTGTCATTAAGAAGTTGCAAGTTTTGCTTAAATTCTGAGTTGAAAAGTACCCTGAATTGATTCACTCCGGAAATGCTGTCATAAAAGGGAGCATAATTACCATCAGGCAAATAAATCGCATTCATATTCATAAATAGATAGTCAAAATTTGCAACTGCAGTATCTCTCCTGAATCCATGATCTCCCATGAGCATAATAATGGGTGGAGTTGCATTGTTCTCTAATATTGAATCAACCAGTTGTAGCGCCTTCCCGTTGGTAAATTTTACATATTGCAGGTAGGGATTCAAGGTAAAATGGTTCCTTTCGGCCAATAGGATTTTTTTGTCTCTTGCATGGCCGGTACTGTCGAAATAAAATGGCTGATGAGGCATAAAGAAGTGCGCATATACGAACCTGGGATGATCCGCTTTTTGGCGGCTTACTTTCAATAATTCTTTCGTGAATATGGTATTGCTGCGAAGGCTTGAATAAATAAGTTTTTCAGATAGGAATTTTAGTTCAAATTTTCCCACGATCAATAAATGACCCAGGTCTTTGATAATCCTGCTATATAGGGTCTGGTCCGTAATTAATTTCACTTTTAACGGAAGAAATGATTGATCCACTATTGAAGGTTGCCCTTTCAGATCGAAAACGGAGTAGTTGAGTACCTCATACCCGCCACGGTCGAGGAAATCAACCACTTTACTATTTTTGATGAGACCGATGCACGATGCAAAATCATTGACGGTTGAGGCCTTGAAGTCCTTTACTCCCCGAACGTATTCCATATTCAGGATGGAGGCCAATGAAAATGGCGTGGAATTGTAATTACCCCTGCTGTCAGGAATTATGTGGAAGCCCCTTGCCTGCAATGCGCTGTCGAAAGCATAATTATCATATTTCCAGAATTCTTTCAGGCAGCGGGAGCTGGTGTATTCATCGAAAAGGAGAAAATAAATATCCGGCCTGGCACATTCTCTGCATTGGATTGATGCAGTTGCTGCGGGAGTTGATTCATTCTTAACTGCCATTCTTATCATGGAAACCGCGTCAATTACAATATAAACCAACAGTAATATGCTGAAAAAAAAGTTGAGCTTGTTCAGGCTGAACTTTCTTCTTTTCAGCCACACAAAAGAAAAGATAAGGAAGAGGCCCAGCGCCGACAATAAATACCGGTATTTTGACAGGGGTTCAAGGAGATGGTGAGCC
>CALFNL010000096.1 GCA_937902875.1 uncultured Bacteroidota bacterium
CGCCAAAAATAAACCTGCCCCTGCATCCAGTTATTCAGACTATAAACGATTCACCGATTCTGCACCGGTGCAAACTCTCGATATCAGGGAGCGACTGGTTCAGCTCGCACTTCAGAACCCCAGCTTTGAAATTGCCGATGGTAATATCGCGATCGCCCAGTATAATCTGAAACTTGCGAAGAATTCATGGCAGGATCACCTGTATGTAATTGCCAACGTAAACGAATCCGCCTTCAAGAGCTCGGCCACTCCAAACAATATATATTATCCTAAATTGAACGTAGGCTTCAATCTCCCTTTGAGCATCTTTAGCAGAAGGAGCAACGACATAAACATCGCGAAAGAAAATATCGCCATCGGGCAGGCTCAGAAGAATGAAATGTACCGGGTGATCAGGGCACAGGTGCTGACGGCCTACGAAGACTATCTGCAGAAAAAAGCCTTACTGGAACTACAGGTTGAATTGACCACAGAGCAGTATACAGCCTACCTAACCGGGCAAAAACAATATGCTGAGGGTGAAATCAAAATAGATGACCTGAATGTATTTTATAAGAATTACAATGTGGAATTGGCCAAGCAAAGATCCCTGGAAAGAGATCAGAATGTGGCCGTCATTGAAATTGAAAGGATGATTGGCGTTAAGTTTTCCGATGTATTGGCGGCATACAATGTAAAATAATTGAATCCGGCACCTCATGACCCTAACCAAAAATGCAACAAAAGAAAAAATATTTTTTCCTAACCTTGACGGGCTCAGGTTCATTTGCTTCTTTGTAGTGTTCCTTTTCCATTGCTATAAGACCATTTTTCAGAATATCAGGCATGATTCAGGTTACCACTATATTGAATCGCTTTTTCAAAATGGCACCCTGGGTGTAAATTTTTTCTTTGTATTAAGCGGATTCCTTATCACCTACCTTCTCATTCGGGAAAAAGAGTACAAGGGAACCATCAGCGTCAGGAATTTTTATATCCGCAGGATCCTCCGCATCTGGCCGCTGTTCTACCTTTGCGTGGCTTTTGGATTTCTTGTATTCCCCTTCGTAAAGAGTCTTTTGGGTCAACCTTCCGAAGAAATTGCACACCCCGTCTATTTTCTTTTGTTTGTGAATAATTTTGATTTCATGCATAGCTGGCCCGCCGTTCCCGACGCACTGGTACTATCTGTACTGTGGTCGGTAGCCGTTGAAGAGCAGTTTTATCTGAGCTGGCCCGTCATCCTGAAATTTATTCCAATACGATATTACCGTTGGATTTTCCCTGCCATCATAGCAGCCAGTCTCATTTTCAGATCATTCTATACGCTGGATAACGATCATGATTACGCGGTTCGCTATTTCCATACTCTGTCCGTAATAGGCGACATGGCCTTTGGCGGGCTATTAGCTTATTTTTGCTCTTACGAGAACAGATTTTTCAGGTATATCAGGAACCTCAGGCGCTACCAGATCGCCATCATTTATATTGCGGCCATCATCATTTTCATTTTTAAGAAGCAATTGTTTCACATACCCGTTTTGGTTGTGCTGGAGCGCCTGGTGATCAGCTGTTTTTTCGGCCTCATCATTCTGGAGCAGAATTATGCGAAAAACTCCTTTTTCAAATTCTCTCAATTCAAACTGGTAAGCAAACTGGGTCTTTATACTTATGGATTGTATTGCCTGCATTTTATAGGCATCCTGGTAGTACAAACCATCGCCCAAAAAACCGGATGGAACCTGCACAGTATTGTGATGGCCTCCCTCGCCAGCCTTCTGGCATTACTTGTAGCCATTCTCGTGAGTATCGCCAGTTATTACCTGTTTGAAAAGAGATTCCTCGATCTGAAAGATAAGTTCGCGTTCATTGTAAAAAAATAACAAGCCCATCAAAGTAGTGAGTGACGTTCTTAAACAGGAATATCCAACCAGCCGCACGAACATCTTTTAAATAAATTGAGGGAGTAAGACTACTCCCTCGCAATTGAACCCTATATAATCTATAAAACACAAAACAATTCCTGTAAATTCATGTTAGACGGCAGTTAGAAATATTTCCTGCCCTTTGTTAACCAAAGGTCCCTATAAGACAGAGTTACAGTGATCTTGCCATATTTTTCCTGGATCAGGCCTTTATTTTGAGTACCCCTGATTCCATATTCAAATGCAAAATGGTACCCCAATGCATTTCTCTTTGAATTAAATCCCATTCCCACAGTGATCCCTGCATCCCGCATCTGCTGGTCATAGATATCCAGGTAAGATCTGCTATAGAACAGGCCCGCCTGGTAATAGACACTTTCCAAAACAGTTTGCCAACTCTGTTGCTTTTTGGAAATCTCCATTCCCAAAGAGAGTCTTTCGCTGTTTTGAAGAGAATAGTTGAATCCCTTATAGTTCAATCCAGACCAGGCCTGGTAGCCATAGTCTGCCGCCAGGGTGAATTTCTTGTTCCGCGTGAATGATATTCCCAATCCCGAACTATTGGGGATCGTGAAAAAATCATTCTTTGTTATTGCGTCTTTGATAGTTGTAGTACCTCCATTGGTGACTGTGGCGCTGTATTCAGCCTGCAAATCCTGCTTGTGAGCGTAAGTTGCCCCCAGGTTGAAATCCCATTTCCTGCTCAGCTTTGTGAAATATTGCAAACCATATGCAGGGTAAAAATTTCTGAGATAAATATTTTTTGTAGTCACGATCATGTCACTCACGCTCGTGCCGGCGAGGGTTTCGTTTTGCGTGAGAGAGCCAAACAAATATGCCGCATTGATGCCAATCGAAATATGTTTGCCGAACTTAAATCCATTTCCCCAATAGAACTGGTTGACCCCTCCGGTACCTTCATAGTCTGCAATAGTATATACGTTTGAACCCTGGATCGTTTTGCGGCCGGAAAAACTGTAATTGGCGGTACTGAAGGGCATGATGCCCAAACTGCTCCCCCACCATTTATTGATGCGCATTCCCATACTGAGTCTTTCTATGGAAAAGTCCCGGGTGGAATTATTAAGTCCATTGATATCGTTCCCGTAATAGGAAACTAATTTGCCTCTGGCCGAGGCTTCCACTATGAATAGTTGTTCCTGCAATTCAGAATAAGAAGCCGGGTTATTGTGAATAACATAATTACTGTTTCTGTAGGATATTCCGGTATTGGCCATGCCTGAGGTTCTGTTAAACTGGCTTTCTTCAATATCACCAATACCCAGAATAGAATAAGGTGAACTATTGTTTTGAGCCCGAAGGCCGCGTTGGGCGCCCGAAAAAACCAGAATCAGAACATATGCAAGGAATAGTTTCATTGAATGATCCAATATTATGGTTGTATGGATATGTAATAGACCTTCAGCATTATCCTGTCTTTGATATTCCTGCTGTCTCCAAGTACCATGCGGTTCAATGCACTTTCAAAGGAAGGCGATGGCGGTTGCACCAATAAGCCATTCTTATTATTATCACTGATAGCAATTTGCTGCTGTAAAAAAGTGGTGACATCGTAGCTGTAAAATGTATTCTGACCATAGAGCCAGTCAACCTGAAGATTGCCATTTTGTACCTGGGCCAGTCCCCCCGCCTGTGCAATTGTAAGTGGACTCAATGGATCATTCAACAATGATGTGGAATACAGATCCAATTCCGGAGGCAGGGGATATTGGCCGGAAAATGAACCTCTGACGGGCAGGATATCCAATTCAGCTTTGAGGATCTGGGCATAGTCAGGCCTCTGTAATAGATTTCTCAGGGTGGGAAAACGGATCTTTGCTTCGAGGCCCGTAGCCGATTGCACAAAGGCCATGTTATTTGTAAGTGTGGATTCTGCCTCTCTATTAGCCGGTCCGAGTAACGTGAGAACCGTTCCCGTTCTATCATATTGGATCTGGTTAAATTGAAAAGCCTGATTATTGAAAGTAAAATCCAGGTATTCGTTCACCGGCGATGGATTTGCTTCGTGATAATATAGTCGCATTACAATGCTGTCTCGAAAACTCAGGACGGCATTGGAAATACCAGGGCCCGGAGCAATTTGAAGCCCCTTGAAATAGTTTATAAACGAGGTGATGTCTTTCACGGGATCGGCTTTTTGTGAAAGCAGGCCGAATAATTCCTGACCCAGGGCATCGCTCATAGGCACCAAAATGCCTGAAGTGTCGGAGGGCATGAATCTTCGAGTGATTGATCCGATCGCGCCCGTTTGAATGGGAAAATCTGAAGTGTTGTATAATGAGGATTGCGATTCCCCGATCTGAATAGGGTCTGCCAATTGATAGATTGAAAGGGTTTGGATCGTGGAAGTATCACCGTAATATGAGCCGTTACACTTTAGTATGAGGCGTAAGGAATCATAATGAGCAGATAAGGAAAAATCACGCAGGGTAGGAGGCGCCAGGTTAAAAAAAGTTTTGGCCTTAATAGTTCCGAACATACTGTCTTTGTACATGCCTGCGAGCATAATACCGGAATTGGATGTTACAACGGAATCCCTGAAGATCGTAGAAACAACCGGAGTAAGGGTGTCTACCAAGACGATATTCGTGTAACCATTATCGACAAACTGATCTCCAAACTGGATATAGGCTTTCTTACAGCCGCTTAACAGATACAATGCGGCAAGGATACAATACAATATTCTCATC
>CALFNL010000097.1 GCA_937902875.1 uncultured Bacteroidota bacterium
CAGGCGACTTCACGGGACCGTGCAATTTCCCTGCGGTGATTTTTTCTGAATCGGTGAGAGAGTCGCGGTAAGTGACCCGGATTTCTCCTTCAAAAACACGCCGCGGAATCTGCGAGGAACTGTCATCTCTCACCTGCAAGGCCGTTTTACCATTCACACGTTCGATGCGGGTTGTGACGATGGGTACTTCCTGCAAAACGGGAAGGCCATATTGTTTTGTTAGTGCAGCTACGCCATTCCGTTGGCTGCTTTGAATATCGAAGAGTACCATGTTGGGCTGGTTCCCCGTGGCAGACAGGGAGATCCGGCTAATCAGTAAACTCTGGATAAAATAAAGGATGCCGATGAACGCGGTGCCAAGGCCGATTGTTACCACCAGTATGATCGTCTGATTGTTCGGCCTGTAAAGATTCGCAAATGCCTGGCGCCACAAATAATTCCAGGAGCCAGGGAAGAAACGACGTACCATCCACATTAGTAATCTTGCTGCCGCGGCCAGCAGCAAAAAAGCCATCAGGATGCCGGCTGTAAAGTAAAGGGCCTGCGTCCAGCTTCTCATTTCCCACCTGGAAAATCCAATTACAAACAACAGGATGGCTGCGTAGAGTAGCCAACTCAATGGATCCTTCAGGAGCCTGCCGGGTTCTACCGACATGCGCAGCGTAAGCAGGGGCGATACTCTGCGGATGGATACCAATGGAAGCAGCGCGAACAGAACGGATATCAAAAAACCTAAAAGGATACCCTGGCCAATCGCTTTCCATGAAATAGTCATGGTCGCTTCCACGGGCAAAAAATCCCTGAGCACCGATGGCAGTATCTGTTGAACCAATATGCCGCAGGCCGCGCCGATAACCGACCCAATCAATCCAATGCCCACAACCTGTATCAAAAAAATCAGGAATGCCTGTGAAGAACTTACCCCCAGACAGCGCAGGATGGCGATGGAATTGATTTTTTCACGGATATATATGTGGATGGCACTTGCCACTCCGATGCAACCCAGCAGCAGGGCTATGAAACTGATTAGCGTCAGGAACTGTGCGAAATCTTCAAAAGCCCTTCCCGTATTTCTCTTCCTGGATTCAACCGTTTCGTAATCCAGTCCTTCTTTTTCAAGCCTGGGCTGTATGGCTGATAATATTTTCTCAATATCCGTTCCGGGATCAAAGCGGTAATAATAACTATATCCGATCCTGCTTCCCTTCTGGAGCAATCCAGTCTGGTCAAGGTATTGGAGCGGTATATAAACCGGTGGAGCGATGGTGGTTGACAGTCCCGTTCGGCCTGGCGCCTTGAGCAGTGCGCCGGCAATTACAAAACTCAGATCTCCTATTTTGATGGAATCCCCAACCTGCGCATTATATTGGATCATTAGCGTCTTGTCTACCAATGCCTGTCTCCCATTCCGGAAATTTCTACCGGCGCCCGAAGGAGAAGTTTCCAAATCGCCATAAAAAGGATAGGCCCCTTCGAGAGCGCGTACCTGCACCAAACGGGTACCCTGATTCTTCATGAAGAAAATCATCGATGCAAAATTGCGTTCCCTTGCTCTTTCTTTGCCGAGCGAATCCAGCAAGGGAGTCAATTCAACACTCACGGGCCGGTTGCTTTCTATCACGAGGTCGGCCCCTACCAGAGACTTGGCCTGTTGGTCAATATCCCTTTTCAAATTATAGCTGAATGAAAAAATGCCTACCAATGCTGCGATCCCCAGGATGATCGAAGAAATGAACAACAATAGGCGGGAACGGCTCCTTCGGCTATCCCTCCAGGCCATTCTAATCAGCCAGCCTATATATAAGGGTCGCTTATACGCTAAACTTTTCTTGTCCATCTATCAATGCTTGCATTTTATATAATCCCATTCGTTGGAATCTGTTGCGGGTAATCCATTTTTTACCTGGCGGGTTTCAGTATTGCCACATTCAAGGCTCAGTTTCCGGATCTTAGTGTTGCTTTTCATCTGAAACGATGGTTCCGCCTTTGAGCCGGATGATGCGCTGTGTGCCCGCCGCTAATTCTGTATTGTGCGTTACGATGATCAAAGTTGTTCCGGCTTCCTGGTTAAGATCAAATAGTAACTGTATCACCTTATCGCTCGTTTCAACGTCAAGGTTCCCCGTGGGTTCATCGGCAAAGAGGATCCGCGGTTTGTTGGCAAAGGCACGAGCAAGCGACACTCTTTGTTGTTCACCACCCGATAATTGTGCTGGATAATGATTAAGACGATCTCCAAGCCCCACTTTTTCAAGCAATTCACGCGACCTGGACCGCGCGTGCTTCTCCCCCTGCAATTCCAGAGGAACCATTACGTTTTCAAGCGCGGTAAGCGTTTGCAAGAGCTGGAAATTCTGAAATATAAACCCTACATAACGGTTTCGAATAAGTGCTCTTTGGTCTTCCGAGAGCTCATCCAGGCGAATGTGATTCAGTTCCACCTGCCCTGAACTGGCCTGGTCCAGCCCGGCACAGAGGCCCAGCAAGGTGGTTTTTCCACTGCCGGAAGGGCCCACGATAGACACTGTTGACCCGGCTTCTATGGAAAAATTAATATTGTCGAGCACCTTTAGACTGCGTCCGGCTCCCTGGTAGGTCTTGCCCAATTGGCTCACATTTAGAATTGATTCCACTGGCTAGATAGTATTGCAGGCAGGCTTGAGTTGGAAAACTGCCCTGGTTGGGAAATAAATAGTAAATTAAAGTATTTTGGATTGAATAGAACATGGAAAATGAATAACAGTATTGTCTCTAATACAATCTTAATACCTGCGCTCGGATCCACTAATAAAAGAAGGCACATTAGGTTCCTGGTATGGATATTGATATTTTCATTTATGAGCGGATGTAATAGTAAGGAGAGTAAACGCTCTGAACAGGATGCAGATACAGGTTCGCAAAATGCCGGTGCAGAAAAATCAAAACCCGCATCGCCTTCTAAGGATAATTTCATTGTATTCTATGGCAACAGCCTCACGGCGGGATATGGACTCGATGACCCGAACCTGGCTTTTCCGGGCCTGATTCAGCATAAAATAGACTCCCTGCATTTGCCCTATAAAGTGATCAACGCCGGCCTGAGCGGCGAAACCACCGCAGGCGGATTGGGAAGGATCGACTGGATCCTGAGAGAACCGGTAAACATATTTGTGCTGGAACTGGGCGGCAACGATGGATTGCGTGGAATACCGGTTTCCGAAACATATAAGAACCTGCAGGCAATCATTGATAAAGTCCTGGCGAAATATCCTTCCGCAAAAATCATCCTGGCGGGCATGCTGGCGCCACCCAACATGGGCAGCAGGTACACTTCCCAATTTCGTGGAACTTTTAAACGACTCGCAGAAAAAAATAAGCTATTATTCATCCCTTTCCTGCTCGAATCGGTAGGTGGCGAGCCTGCTTTAAATCAACCCGATGGAATACATCCCAATCTTCGCGGCCATCAGATTGTGGCAGAGAATGTTTGGAAAATTTTAGCGCCGGCTCTATAGATTTAGAGTTAACCCCGGCTCCCACGCGGCAATTCAGAGCACCGGGTATCAAACTTTATCAAAGAATTCCTTAGGTCCCATAAGATGCGTAAGAACACAAAATAAAAACCGGAAATTTCTATCCATTGGTATCCCGTGGAAGATTATTCCCAATATTCTCTTCATCATCCTTTTTCTTGAATTCCAGCTTACCGAACCTTAATGTAAAACTTATGCCAAAAGAACGAAATGGGATTTGCCGGTATCCTGACAAAATGAAATCCGTTCCCGTTAAATGGGTTTTCAGGTCAACATACTTATTGAATGGATTGGTAGTGGTGAATCCAATGGTTCCTTTCTTACGCAATATCTGCTTTCGAAAAGCGAAATTATAAGTAGTGAATGAAGGATACCTTCCCTGTACTTCCGTGCGTGCTGACCTGAAATTGCCGAAGAATTCTGCTATGAATCCCTTGTCAAACTCATAAGAGGCATTCAGATTGATCCGGTAATTGAAACTGTTAATACTGTTCCCCGGCACGAATCTATTCACGATGTACTTGTCAAACAGAGACAAATTAGTGCGAACCTTAAATTTCGAAGTGAGTGGTATGGACCCATAAATATTCAGCCCTCCCTGGTGTTCCAATCCAATATTTTCAGAGGTGGTAACGGAAACATTGGTATATATTGAATCCCCTATTTTAAAAGAAGGGTAATAGACAATATAGGGTTGTATATCCTGATCGGAACGACGATAGAAAAGGGAAATGTAAATATTCCCATTGTTCTCGAATGACTTGTTATAGCCAAGTTCGAAATTATCTCCAATCTCGGGACGCAGATTTGGGTTGCCAGCGCTGATATTCTTGGGATCGGATGAATTGACGAAAGGATTCAGTGATCTGAATCCAGGTCTTTGAATCCGGTGCGTATAACTCAGTTTCAACGTTTGATCCTTTTCAAATGAATGTGAAAGGACAATTGAAGGAGCAAATGTATTGTAAGCCGGGATTGTCACCTTGCCCGCATTTGAAAAATCAGCCTTCGTGTTGGTATATTCATAACGTCCTCCCATCTTCATATCCAGGAAATGGAATAGAGAAAAAGTGCCGGAAACATAAGCAGCATAGATATTTCTGTCATAATGCAGGGAATATGATTGAAGGGTATCAAAAACGTATTCACTGGAATTCAGATCGAGGGAAAAAATATCCGACTTGCTGGTGATGGATCTCAGTACCGATTTCAGGCCGGTTTCAAGAGTAAATGTTTTGCTTACCGGCTCCGTATAATTGATTTCGATATTTGTCTCCCTGTCTGTGCCGGGATTATTACCGGTTGCTCCTCCCAGCAGAGCATTGCCAGATTGATCCGTTTGAAACTGATGATAATATGAATGACTTTCCCCACGGCTCGCGGAATAAGAAATATCCAGTTCCCGGTTTTCCTTTCTAAAACTTTTTTTATAGTCCAGGTTCCAATCGAATGAATGATCGCTAAAGCGGTTATCGGCATTTCTAACACTGTAGTCATTGGATATTTCATTGCCTGCATCATCCTGCTGTATCAATTGCTGGTTGGTCAATCCACGGTTCTTATTCGAAAAATTATCCAGGCTGAATGCGCCTGTGAGATCGTTATGTTGATTTATATTCCATTCAAAACCCAAACCGGATTCCTGACCATGCCGGTTGAAACGGCTGGATCCGTCCTGCACCAAACGGGTAGATATACCCGAAGCTTTGTCTGCTGACTGCCTTTCCATGCCGTTGTTGGTAGTGGATGCCAATTGCGCGTTGCCGCCGAAGAATGCATTCATTCCAAATTTGCCTGCCTTTGCATTCACGTTAATGGATCCATTTTGCAATCTGGTTCCTCCTGCGAGGCTGATATTGCCGTTGATGCCGCGGACCGTGCTCTTCTTTAAAATGATGTTGATGATGCCTCCAGTGCCTTCTGCATCGTATCGTGCTCCGGGGCTGGTGATCACTTCAATGCTTTCAATCTGGCTCGATGGAATGGCCTGCAGAGCATCGGCAACACTATTCCCAAATATGCTGGATGGCTTACCGTTAATCAGGAAACGGATATTTGAATTCCCCTGTAATTCCACATTCCCGTCCTCATCCACAGAAACCTGGGGAATCTTCTTCAAAACATCCGTAGCCACACCACCCTGTGAAGTGATGTCGTTGGCTACATTGTATATCAATTTGTCAATCTTGTTTACTATAATGGGTTTCTGCCCTGTTATTACAATATTCTGCATCATCCCTCCTTTTTTAGAAAGCCGGATATCTCCAAGGTCAATGGTATGGGATTTATTGCCTACAACTTGAACCAGGGTATTTGGCTCATACCCAACGAAATCAATTACAATTTTGAAACGCCCCGCACGGAGATCACTCAATAAGAAATCACCGTTGCTGTTGGAAAGTGCGCCATTCACCGGTTTTTCGGCGGAATCCCTGAATAGAGTAATCGTCGCGTATTCGATCCCCTTTTTAGTATCCGCATCAATTACCCTTCCAATGATTTTGGCCTTACCCCTGAGTACGGAGATTGAATCCTGCGCCGAAACCGCCAAATAAAAGAAGATACTTATTGCCAGGCAAATCAAATTCCTCATCGCTCATTTGTTAATTAGACGCAAAATTACACCCGGATTCTGAGGAATTCTTGAAGTTTCTTATTCAATTGATCGGGATAACATTGGCTTACGTGTTGATTCATACAAAAATATCATATGAACATTAAACAGGCTACATCAAGCCTGCATGTTTGATGATTGCATGAACTTATCATGTGGGGGGGGCAGACAGTAAATCATTATGCATGCAAGAATCATGAACAGAAAACTTTCTATTTCTTATAGATCCTGGCCAGGATGAAAAAATATGCCTTGCTGAAAAGCCAGCCGAGCAGGAATCCAACCATTGCGCCGGCAAATACATCAGCCGGGTAATGAACCCCTACATATATCTGGGCATAACAAACCAGAATGGCCCAAAGAAAGAACAGGCTCCTGTAAATAGTTGCCATACCAGTTAAACTGAAAAAAATAAAACTGGCCATGGCAAAATGGTTGGAGGCGTGGTTGGAGATGAAGCTGAAACTTGAGGGGCAATATTCAACCAGGAGTCTGAAAGGCATTACCGACTGCCTGCAGGGTCTCACCCTTCCAAAAAAATTCTTGAATAGCATGCCCGTTTGATCGGAGGCAGCGACTGTGATTATATAAAACAGTGCCCACCAGATGGCACGTTTTCGTAATAGATAGATGGATATAATTAGAAGAATTCCATACAGTGGGTACCATGTTGACTGGTTTCTTGCAATTGGGAAAAGCCAATCGAAAAAGGAATTGGTCCATTCCCTGTTGATTAGGCCAAAGAGTCTTTTATCCCATTCTATGAGCTGATTCATATATACAAACTATTGTAAAATAATTCCGGTTAAATTTATACATTAAAGAAAGCGAATCGAAATTCAAGCGCCAGTAATCAGGATCCTGAATGCCGAGATCTCCGCATAAATGCATAAAAAAACCAGGATTTGAACCTTGCGCCAGACTCAGGTCCTGAGTCCTGCAATAATATTGATCGTCAATGCTATCACAAAGGTATTGAGTCCAAATGAAAGCAGTCCGTGAAAGAGTGCCAGCTTCCGCAATTTGTGTGATGTTATGCACACGTCGGAAACCTGGAAGGTCATTCCTATCACGAAGGCAAAATAGGCAAAGTCCAGGTAGTCGGGCTGCTTCTCTTCGGGGAAATCCAATCCACCGTCATCCTGGTTAGGGTCCCGGTCATTATCGTAGTAGATATGCGCGTAATGAAAGGTAAAAATTGTGTGTACGAGTATCCAGGACAGTATCATACCGGCTATGGCTACTGGCAGATAGAGCCACACCGAAATATCCTTTAAATTTTTTGAAACTATGAGAAGCATTACAATCAGCAGGCTGGCGAAGGAAGAAACAAGGATCAGGGCAAAAACAAAGATTACACTTCCATCCTGCTTCCTGGCCTGCTTCCTGATCATTTTAGTTTCCCTGGAAAAAATGACGACCCAACTGGTGAGGATCATTGCCAATGCAAAAACGTCCCAAAGCAGCACCAAAGTAACACGGAAACTAATCTGCCTTTCCCTGATAAATAAATATACCAGCAGGCTTAAGCTCACCCCCACAAGGAGACGGGTCAGGGGATGCGTACGAAGTACGAGATTTTCGCGAATACCATTTGAAGTGACTGATGACACGAGTCAAATATAGCGGAATTGGAGCAATGGAATAATAAATTTGGACGGTGCAGACGAAAATGCCCCGGCAATTTTTAATTGACAACGCATACACAGGTATTCCGGGGCGGTAACATGAAGCTTCAGCCCGGAATCAGAAAGTAGCGGACAAATAGATTATTTATCCCCGGTTTTCACAAGCATCCGGTCTGCAAATCAATTTCGGTCCACTCTTGATTCAATCCTTTCTCCACACCATTGGATCATGTCAGCGTCCATTTTTGCATCGGCATCATGTGAAATCCAATCACCCCCGCCATTCCGCGAAATATGAAAGCGGTATTGACCATTGGGAGTTAGAGCAACAATAAAATAGCGGCCGGAAAAGTTCAGGCATCCGTCTCCCTGCCTCACTATCTCAGGATGAAAGGTGGCATAAAATCTGAAGCCATCTCTTTCATAAGGAAATTTAAATACAGGGGAACAGTAGTCTACCAGGTTCTTGTTCATGAGTGAAAGGTTAAAAAACCCGGCACCCAAAAATAGGTACCGGGAAATTATTGAATACTAAACCCGGAATGCAAGATATGCATTACTAAATAAATTAGCAAATAATTGCTAAAAAAAATATTTGAACGGAGGGGGCCCGGCTTCCTATTGAGATCTTATTCAGATTCATGCATTTACAGGATAAATGGTTCCGGGTTCAGTATCAGGCCCCAGTTAACTGGAAATCTTTTTTTGTACATTTACCCGGAGAAAAACGAAAATTCCTCTACTTCCGCGAGCGTTCTAATAAGAAAATAATGGTATGGAATACGAAGGCAAAGATCTCCTGTTAAGGAAATTTGACCTCTGGTCAGCCCTTTCCGAAGAAGAATATAAGGAGTTGCAGGTGCTTGAAAATACAAGAGAATTCAGCCGGGACGAGTTCATCTATTTCGAAGCATTCCATCATAATCAAATCTATTTTATAAAGAAGGGTTATATCCGCATTGGGCACCTCGATGAAAATGGCAACAGGATCATACATGATATTCTGCAGCCGGGTGATTTTTTCGGCCAGCTCAGTCTTGATAGAAATGATCTCAACGGAGAATTCGCGCAATGCATCAAATCGGGTGTTAGTCTCTGTTCATTTACGGTTGAACATTTTTACCAACTCCTGAATAGGAAGCCCCAACTTGCCATACGCTACAGCAAACTGGCGGGGTTGCGAATGAAACGCTTCGAAAACCGTATTCTCAATATACTCCAGAAAGATATCAGAACCCGTTTGATTTTATTTCTCGCACAATTACTGCGGGAGAGTAAATACAGAAAACGGATATCCGAAATCACCGTATCCATCCCCAATTACCTCACTCACGAGGAAATTGCGCAATTGATTGGATCCAGCAGGCAAACGGTAACTACCCAACTTAATTTAATGAAAGAAAGCGGCATCTTCCTCTATAGCAGGAAGGAAATGCGTTACACCGATATCAAAACAAAATTTGAGTGGCCGATGCCGGACTGACGGGATTCCAATTCTGTTTATGGCAACCCATTGGTAAAAAGATCATTGTCGCTCTAAGGAAAATTGATCCAGGGCATCAAATGAATTTGCATTCGGAATTCGCAATTTGCGGATATCTGCATTAACCCAATTTGCTTCTTTCGGTTCTCTATT
>CALFNL010000098.1 GCA_937902875.1 uncultured Bacteroidota bacterium
GCGTTGATTGGTCAATGGTTTGGATGTACCTCATCCTCTGTGTCATTGGCATCAGGTTCTGTGGGTCCGCCTCCGAGTGCGAATGCTAAAAGGTGATGCAGAGTTTTCTTTCATTGAAAACAGATTATAGCAAGCAGGCGCTCTATTTCCTGTTGGCGATAGGGCTTGGCATCATAATCTTATTGACAGACAGCAAATTCTTTACCGCCACAGCCAATTTATTCTATCTATTTGGCATCCTTCTCATGTTCCTGGTCTTTCCCTTTCATTCCAGGATAAAAGGAACTGAATCCATCATTAAATTGGGGCTCTTCAATATACAGCCTGCCGAGCTCTGCAAAATATTTGTGAACCTGGCCCTGGCCAAATATCTCTCGCAACAGGATACGGATTTTTCCAAACTGAAATCTCAATTGATTGCCACCGGCCTGGTACTCTTTCCCGCTCTTCTCTCGAGGTTTCAAAGTGAAACCGGTTTGGCACTTGTGTATTTTTCTTTCTTCCTGGTAATGTATCGTGAAGGCCTGCCTGGCGCCGTGCTGGTAATAGGATTTTCTCTGGCTACACTCGTTGTGGCCACTTTATTGCTGGAGCCCGACACCCTGGCCATTATACTCACTGTTATCGCCGTCATCACGATCTATGTTTTGAGAAAACAGATAAAGAAAAAGCGAAGAATTTTTTTCATGATAGCGGGACTTTGGATCCTATGTGTGGGTGTGCAACGATTTGCCGTGCCTTTCTTTTTTGACCATGTACTTGAGCCCTATCAGGTGAAACGAATATATGATGCCATTGGCCGCGACTATGTGCCCAAAAATCAGGCTCAGGCGGAATTGGTTCTGAAAGAAGAAGAAAGTAAAAGCAGAAAGGCCCAGGAAGCTGGAAATTATAATGTGCGGCAATCCAAAATCGCCATTGGCTCCGGAGGATTATTTGGAAAAGGATTGCTAAAAGGTACTCAAACCCGGTATGGGTTTGTGCCTGAACAAAGAACGGATTTCATTTTTGACACAATTGGCGAAGGTTTCGGGTTCGTGGGCAGTTTCATTTTCCTCTCCCTGTACCTGGTATTGCTCCTGCGGATCGTGACAGTTGCGGAACGACAGCGAAGTACTTTCAGCAGGGCCTATGCATATGGGGTAGCCGCTGTTATCTTCTTCCATACTACCATCAATGTGGGCATGACCATCGGTCTCGTTCCTGTGATTGGTATTCCGCTTCCTTTTGTTAGTTATGGAGGAACTTCATTCCTGACTTTTTCAGTGATGCTTTTTATTCTGATAAGACTCGATGCAGACAGGCACATGGTGTTGAGATAGAACACCTGATTGAATCACATCCCCATTCATGTATTACATTTGCCTTTTTCCATGATCCAAATAACCATACGCAATGGGCATGACCATCGTACCGCTTTCAGAAGGCACATTTACCATCGACAAATCAAAACTGTTTGTTCCATTTGACGTTGGTAATGATGATTTGCAGAAGCGTCCAATCGGGAGTCTGTTGGTGGAAGTGCAACCTTTTGTGGTGATTACTTCCAGGGATATATTATTATTGGATACGGGCCTGGGCTTTTCAAATGATGATGGAGTTCTTCAAATACATCGAAACCTGGTTGACAATGGAATCAGCCCTTTGGATATTACAAAAGTGTTGATATCGCATTTGCACAAGGATCACGCGGGCGGCATTAGCCTTGCAGACCCGATCCTGCGCAGCCGGCACCTGAGTTTTCCGCATGCTACTTATTATTTGCAGAAACAGGAATTGAATTTTGCGTTTCAGAAAGGCCTTCCATCTTATATTCCCAGCGAGTTCGAATTGTTGAAGTCAACTGCGAATGTGGAGTTCGTGGAAAACAATGGCACAATTGATGGCTATATCCGCTATGAACTCACCGGTGCGCATTCACCTTTTCACCAGGTTTTTTGGATTGAGGAAGGTGATGAAATAATATTCTTTGGCGCCGATGTGGCTCCACAATTGCATCAAATGAAAAACAAGTTCATAGCGAAATACGATTTTGACGGAAAAAAATGTATGGAATTGAGGCAGGAATGGTGGAAGAAAGGACAGGATGAGAACTGGACCTTTCTTTTTTATCACGATGTAAAAAACCCGGTGTGGAAATTCCAGAACCCGCCTGCCTTAGATTCGCATTGAGCCTCAGGGATTTCCCGCGGTTTCCCCCTAAAAAAATGAAGGCCAGCTCTAGACAGAGCCAGCCGTTGCTAACCTATGAAAAACACCAAGTTAAAATTAGGTAAATTATTTTTATTTTATTTTAAAAACCTTTGCCTTTTCTGAGTGGCCTAAGCTCCTGCCGCTCCTTCAATCGCTGCATCCATTCCCTTTTCAAAAGATTTCTAAACCTGTCTTCAGAACCATAAACTTCCTGGGCCCTCTCGGGATTTAGAATCCTTGCAAATTCAGTCCTGTATTTCTTACGGATATCCAATACTTTTTGTTGCCTTTCAAGGTCATCATGAATGTTCTTGTCTGTAAGAACATTCTTTACTTCCATTCTATACTTATTAAAAACGGGCCAGAATTTTTCGGCTTCTTCGGAACTAAGGTTTAGTTGCTTTGTAATATATGCTATTTCAAGAGCCTTTATTTTTTCTCCCTGGTTTCCAACACTAATATCATCCTGGGACCTACCCGGCAGGAAGGCGAAAATACAAAATCCTAAAATCAAAAATAATTTTTTCATCTGCAACTTTATTTTGTTAATTGGTCACTAACGAAGCATTGCCGGTCAATGGATTATCGTTCAAATATTCCATGAATTCATTATCCGAAGTTTCTTTAAGTACAGCAGCAATGCTGTTATCATCCAGGTTCAGAAGGGCTAAACCATTGATATTGTCCTGGCTGTCAAGGCCGGCTCCTTCAATATCCAAAGTATTATTGAGGAAATTTGAAAGCGCTTCATCGGAAACTGCAGGGATGTCCTTAAGTGGTTCAGACTGTGGTGCAATGGGTGTAACAACTGCTACCGGAGTCTGGGCCTGATTCCATCTGAGAGCATTGAACAAAGCGCTAAGACCAATAAATCCAGCCACAGCGGCCGCCGCTGCAAAATAGATCCAGTTTCTTTTCCGCTTTGTAAAAGGTACAACCCGGGCTTCCTGCCGGAGTGCAATACTGTTAATCAAATCTTGGGAAAGGTTCTCAAAATAGCCTTCGGGAACGCTGAAAACATTCTTGTTCCTTAGCCCCGCAAGAAGAGGTGACAGGCCGGCAACTTCGCTCCCAACTGAACTTTCGTTTTCCTGTTTCCTGATTTTTTGAATGATGGATCCGGCCAGTGAATCGAAGTAACCCTCCTGAACCCTGAAAGGATTCATTTTTTCAAGGCGGTCCAGGGATGAATCCCCAGAACCTTTTTCCTGACTGAATGACTGTTCCTCCATTTTCCTGATCCTGAGAATAATATTCATGGCTAAATCGTCAAAATAGCCTTCCGGAACCTTAAAAACATTCTGGTATTCCAAATTAGCAACGGCTGAACTGATGCCCTTTAATTCTTCCAATATTGAAACTCGACTGTTCATATTTGTTAAGACTTCGTTATAACCGATTGGTTTAATGATTTAGGATAAAATCTTCAATTTTCTTTACCGCATGGTGGTAGCTGGCTTTCAGGGCTCCTTCTGAGGTATCCAGAACACGGCTCATTTCCTCATATGGCATCTCGTCAAAATACCTCAGGTTGAACACAACCCGCTGTTTTTCAGGAAGTTTTTGGATGGCCATTTGTAATTTCCACTCCAACTTATTGCCGTCAAAATGTTTGTCGGCCTGCAACTGATTGGCTAATCCATTTTCTTCCTGATCCATGGAAACAGAACTTCTTTTTTTCTGCTGCTCCAGAAAGGAGAGACTTTCATTGGTAGCAATCCTGTACAGCCAGGTATAGAGTTGGGAATCTTCCCTGAAATTCTCCAAGCCGTTCCATACCTTGATGAACATATTTTGCAATACATCATTGGCGTCTTCGTGGTCAATCACCATGCGTCGGATATGCCAATAGAGTTTTTCCTGATACTTCTTAATAATCGCCGTAAAAGCCTTTTCTTTTGTTGCAGGTATACGGAATTCCTGCAATAATGCTATATCCTCTGGATTAACAGGCATGCGAATAATTTGGGAGTTCAGCATAAAAATAAAAAAACCAATCTTAAGATTGGCTTTTCTCTTTGAAGTTTAATTGAACCAAGTGAACTAATGCTATTTTCTTTTCAAAACTTTTTCCACTGCCGCAACAATATCAGGGCTGTCAAGGCCATATTTTTTCAGCAGCTCCATGGGTTTTCCGCTTTCTCCAAATGTATCCTGCGTGCCCACATATTCAATGGGTATGGGTGCATGCTTTGATGTGCATTGAGCTATTGCGTCTCCCAATCCGCCAATTACATTATGTTCTTCAACCGTTACGGCGCATTTGGTTTTTCGGGTGGAATTCAATACGGCTTCTTCATCCAGTGGTTTTACAGTATGGATATTGACCAATTCCACGCTGATTCCTTTCTCTTCCAGTATAATGCCGGCTTCTATTGCTTTCCACACCATATGCCCACAGGCGAATATGGATACGTCATTTCCTCTGGAGAAAAACTGCGCCTTGCCGATTTCAAATTCCTGATCGGGATCTGTAAATATAGGCCAAACGGGCCGGCCAAATCGCAGGTACACTGGGCCGGGATAATCTGCAATGGCCAGCGTTGCCAATTTAGTTTGATTATAGTCACAGGGAACTATAACCGTCATTCCGGGAAGCATTTTCATCAAACCGATATCTTCGAGAATCTGGTGTGTGGCGCCGTCTTCACCCAGCGTGAGACCGGCATGTGACGCACAGATTTTTACATTCTTTCCTGAATAGGCAACGGATTGACGGATCTGATCATACACGCGGCCAGTTGAAAAATTCGCGAATGTGGTTGTATAAGGGATCTTTCCGCCAATGGTGAGTCCGGCGCCTATTCCTATCATATTGGCTTCGGCAATTCCACATTGAAAAAAGCGATCGGGAAAATCTTTGATAAATGGGCCCAGCTTCAGCGAGCCCGCAAGATCGGCCGTAAGGGCCACCACATTTGGATTCTTCTTTCCCAATTCATGTATTCCATCGCCAAAACCGCTCCTGGTATCTTTCTGGCCTGTTACCTTAATGTCTTTTAGCATGATCCGAAATTATGATTGATCCGCAAAGTAAAGCAGAAGTTTCCGCTTTTGAACTGATACCGGATTTATTTTGTGAAACGGTAATGGCGTATTTTACCAAGCTTGAGGAAATCAGATGAT
>CALFNL010000099.1 GCA_937902875.1 uncultured Bacteroidota bacterium
TACGGCATGTGTATGGTCTGGTGTGGTAACCATTACGGCATCTATTCGGCTGGCTTCCTTATCCAGCATCTCCCTAAAGTCCCGATAATAGGGAGCATTGGGCCATTTCTTACGTGCGTTTACAGCCATCCTGTCATCTACATCACATAGCGCCACTATATTATCTGACCCATTATTATATGCATAAGGAAGATTCACTTCGGCCTTACCTCCAACTCCAATGCCTGCAATATTCAATTTATCGCTGGGCGGAATGAACCCGCGACCCAATACATGCCTGGGCACTATGAAAAAACCTGCGGCCGCCATCGAACTATTCCTTATAAATTTCCGGCGCGAAGAATTCATTTTGGATTTGTTTCTGGAATTCATGACAAAGAATTTTTGTTTTAAGGTAGGAAGAAGATTTGAATTTGGCTTCCCAAAATCCGTCAGTCCTGTCAATTCAGTCATGTGGATATATGAAAATGCAAGCCTCTATTCAGTTTTAGCGGGCTTCAAAATTACAATGCTGTTTTTCAAATTTCTTAAAAACCCGCGTTTATTGATGGAGATGGGAAATTATCTAAGTTTGAAGAAATAAATTAGTCATGACCATTAGCTGGGACGATTTTGAAAAGGTCGATATCAGAGTGGGCAGGATCCTGACTGCAGAAGAATTCCCCAATGCCCGGAAACCCGCATTTCAATTAACCATCGATTTTGGAGAGTTGGGAATTAAGAGATCTTCGGCCCAGCTCACTGCTTTGTACAAGAAGAATGATTTGATTGGCAAGCAAATCGTGGCCGTCGTAAATTTTCCACCCAGGCAGATCGCCAATTTCTTCAGCGAATGCCTGGTTTTGGGTGTTTATGGTAATGACAAAGAAGTGATTTTGTTAGAGCCTGAGCGGAAGGTGAACAATGGGCAGAAAGTAGGCTAGTTCCCCGATATTTGCGCAAGGGGCTTTTTGTAAATTTTGGCAGGACTGCTATATGGAGCCTACTCGAAAAATGCTGTGAATTCAGTTAATTTTATCCTGCAGGAACAACATGATTACAAGCGAAACTGATATTTATTATTATGATTCACCATTGGGCAGGCTGGCCATTGGTTACAGTCATGACCAAATTCAGTCCATACTATTTATGGATGATGATGGGCAGGAAAATGCATATCAAACCAGGGCTGACTACAAGAAAAAAATATCTGAAGGTATTCATTTATGTACGAAGCAAATGGATGAATATTTTTCGGGACAGCGAAGGGAGTTCGATTTTCCCTTCAGCCAGGAAGGGACCCGCTTTCAAAAAAAAGTTTGGGACGAATTATTGAATGTCCCTTTTGGGAAAGTGATTTCATATCTCGAATTGTCTAAGAGAATCGGTGATCCCAAAGCCATCAGGGCCGTGGGAACTTCCAATGGCAAGAATCAATTGTGCATAGTGGTTCCCTGCCACAGGGTCATTGGATCAAATGGGAAGCTGGTTGGTTATGGAGGCGGCCTGTGGAGGAAAAAATGGTTATTGGATCATGAATCGAAATATGCCGGCGGAGTATTGAAACTATTCTGATTCTTTCAGGCCTTTTATGAATTGATATTAAAATTAGAGTGCATACTTGTCTGTTTTTGTTACACCAACCCCATAATTAACCTTAATTAACATTGAGCCCGGCATTAATACCTGAACAGGTTTAATAACGGCAACGCTGCACAATCGATTGCCTGATCAATTCTCAATTCCCGAATGGGAGTTATGCTTATATTAAACAGCGGAATTTGCGCCCGCATGTGCCCGCACTTAATTTCTGGCCATTCCTGGTAGGTTACAGGCAGTTCCTGCGTAACTTTACGAATGGTAGAAGTTGCAACTCTAATTTGTGTTATTTTCGCTTCGATGAAAAAAATAATCCCGTTCATTTTAGTAATTGCTACTCAGTTTGCATGCTCGGAAAAGAAAGATAAGGCAGGCAGTATTCCGCAACACAGGATTAGCCCTCCGGTATCTGTTGAAGGCTTTATTGTTCGCACAAGGGCGCTAAGCGAAAACATCGAAGTGGCGGGCTCTCTGTTGCCCGCGGAGGAAACTGAAATCAAACCTGAGATTTCCGGCCGACTCGTGAGCATACATTTTCATGAAGGCAGTTTCGTAAGAAAGGGCGCGCTATTGGCAAAATTATATGACGGAGATTTACAGGCGCAACTAAAAAAATTGGAAGTGCAGCTCGAAATCAATCAAAAGACAGTGGAACGGTATAAAGAATTGTTAAAGATACAAGGTATCAGTCAGCAGGACGTGGACCTGAGTGAATTGCAGGTGAGTAATATCAAGGCCGATATTGAACTGGTGAGAGTTAGTATTGACAAGACGGAAATCAGGGCGCCTTTTGATGGCAATATTGGTTTGCGCAATGTGAGTATCGGAGCTTATGTTTCACCCAGCACGGTCATCGCCACTCTGCGCCAGCTGAATCAATTGAAACTTGAATTCACCGTGCCTGAAAAGTACAGCGCTGAATTTAAGAAAGGTAAATCGGTGAGCTTTGGAATAGAAGGTGTGAAAGAAAAATTTAGCGCGGTGGTGATGGCATCAGAATTATCGATTGATGCAAATACCCGCAGTTTAAAGGTAAAGGCACTGGTAAGGGGCGGACATCCGGCACTCGTGCCAGGCTCTTTTGCGAAAGTGGCTCTGCATGTGGACCGGAACAATGAGGCCCTGATTGTGCCAACACAGGCCGTGATTCCAATGGCCAGGGGTAAACAGGTGATTGTATATAAAGCCGGTATTCCTAATTTCCAGAATGTAACAACGGGAATCCGTGATTCGGCCTATGTGCAGATTTCAGATGGCTTGCACCAGGGAGATACGGTTTTGCTTACAGGACTAATGACCATCAGGCCAGACAGTAAACTCCATTTAACAAAAGTGCAGTGATGTTGATGGAGAATTGGCAGGTGAATCAGGGAATGCTGCAAGTTGAATAGCCTGTGAATAGAGCATAAGGAATCCTGCAATTGAGCCAGATGGCAGGTAATGATTGCAAAACCATTGAGAATTTCTTAAACCGCACATCTAAGTGGTATGAATATTTCTGAATTAAGTTTGAGGAGGCCAGTACTGGCTACGGTAATGAGTATCATCATTGTCGTTTTCGGCGTGATAGGCTTTACTTTCCTTGGAATCAGGGACTACCCCGCCATAGACCCGCCCATTATTAATGTACGCACGAGTTATGCGGGGGCAAATGCTGACATTATAGAATCACAAATCACCGAACCACTTGAAAAATCAATCAATGGCATAGCGGGTGTAAAAAATATCACTTCGTCAAGCAGCCAGGGCACCAGCAGCATCACTGTAGAATTTGACCTGGGTGTGGACCTGGAAGCAGCAGCCAATGATGTGCGAGACAAGGCAAGCCAGGCGCAGAGATCCCTTCCGCAGGATTTAGACGCGCCTTCCGTGGTATCAAAAGCAGACGCTAATTCCGATGCGATCATCTCCATGACCGTTCAGAGTAATTCACGGAACCAGCTCCAGGTAAATGAATATGCAACAAATGTTTTGCAGGAAAGATTGCAGACCATACCCGGCGTGAGCAGTTTGCAGATATGGGGAGAGAAGAGGTACGCGATGCGAATCTGGTTTGAACCTTCCAAGCTTAGCGCTTATGGTCTCACCTTTCAGGATGTACAGGACGCCTTGCAGCGTGAAAATGTTGACCTTCCTTCAGGCAAGATATCTGGCAATACCACTGAACTTACCGTACGCACTTTCGGCAGGTTGACTACGGAAGATGAATTCAACAATATCATCATAAAGAACCTGGGCGGATCAGATATAAGGTTAAAGGACATTGGAGAGGCAGTATTGGGTCCCGAAAATGAAGAGACCGTTCTCAAATTGAATGGCACGCCCATGATAGCCTTGGCAATTGTACCACAGCCCGGGTCGAATTATGTTTCCATTTCAAAAGAATTCTACAAGAGGTTTGAGCAGCTTAAGAAAGAAGTACCCGAAGACATTAAACTTGATATCATACTCGACCAGAGCGTCTTCATTCAAAGATCTATTTCTGAAGTAGAAGAAACTCTGGCCATCGCAATAACACTCGTGGTCCTGATCATTTACCTTTTCTTCAGGGATTGGATCATCGCCATTCGGCCATTGATTGATATTCCTGTTTCATTGATCGCGGCTTTCTTCATCATGTACCTGGCAGGGTTCACCATCAATGTACTCAGTCTGCTTGGAATTGTATTGGCCACCGGATTGGTGGTGGATGATGGCATTGTTGTGACTGAGAACATATTCAAGAAGATGGAGCAGGGCATGAATAAATGGCACGCGGCCAGAGAAGGATCGAAAGAGATATACTTTGCCGTTATCTCCACTTCCCTCACGCTGGCAGTAATCTTCCTCCCTATTATTTTCCTGCAGGGATTCGTGGGCAGGCTTTTCCGTGAATTCGGCATCGTGGTGGCAGGCGCCGTATTGGTTTCCGCTTTTGTTTCGCTGACCCTGACGCCGGTTCTAAATGTAAAGCTCACACGAAGTGCGCATAAACATGGCTGGTTCTACAGGGTAACGGAGCCTTTTTTCAAGGGGATGGAAAGCGGCTATCATCGCCTGCTGATTTATTTTATGAAGATCAAATGGATGGCCATCGTAATCATCCTCGTCTGTCTCGGGATCATTTGGTCCATTGGCAGAAAGATACCATCGGAGCTGGCGCCGCTGGAAGACCGGAGCCAATTCAGAATGCAGGCAACGGCACCCGAAGGAACTTCCTTTGAATATATGGACAGGTATATCGATCGCCTGACAAAGTTCATCATGGATTCCGTACCTGAATACAAGACCGTTCTCACAGTAACGGCCCCCGGGTTTACAGGTTCGGGATCGGTTAACACGGGTTTCTTAAGAGCCACCCTGGTTGACCCGAAAGACAGGACGAGGACCCAGCAGGAAATTGTGGACATGGTCAATAGAAATCTTCCGAAATTTTCAGAGGGCCGCGCATTCTGCACCCAGGAACAAACGATCGCCGTGAACAGACGTGGCGGACTACCCGTGCAGTTCGTCATTCAAAATAATGATTTCGAAAAACTCAAGGAAGTGCTCCCGAGATTTTTGGAAGAAGCCAATAAGAACCCGGCCTTCCAGGGAGTGGATGTGGATCTCAAATTCAATAAGCCGGAACTGGCAGTCAGCATTGACAGGCTGAAAGCCAGCGATCTTGGGGTGAGCATAGACGTTATATCCCAGGCCCTGCAGTTGGCCTTTAGTAACAGGCGGTTGGGCTATTTCATAAAAGACGGCAAACAGTACCAGGTGATCGGGCAGGTACCAAAGAGTCAAAGAAACGAGCCAACTGATCTGAGAAATATTTATGTGCGCAATGCCCGCGGTGAGAGTATTTCATTGGACAACCTGGTTTCGGTGAATGAAGGCACCACCCCTCCGACTATTTATCATTTCAACCGATATAAATCAGCCACGGTTTCCGCGGGACTTGCCCCAGGAAAAACACTGGGCGACGGCATCAAGGCCATGCAGGAAATTGGAAAAAAATTGCTTGACGAATCTTTCGCCACTTCCCTGGCCGGCTCTTCCCGCGATTTCGCAGAAAGCGCGGGAAATACATCATTCGCCTTCATCCTGGCGTTGGTATTGATCTTCCTGGTGCTGGCAGCCCAGTTTGAAAGTTTTGTGGATCCGATTGTGATCATGCTTACGGTGCCATTGGCCATTGCCGGGGCGGTATTGTCACTCTGGATATTCGGACAAACCCTGAATATTTTCTCTCAAATAGGCATGATCATGCTGATTGGTCTCGTTACCAAGAATGGGATCCTTATCGTTGAGTTTGCCAACCAGAAGCAACGTGCAGGTACTCTTAAACGGGAGGCCGTGATTGAAGCCGCTACGGCAAGGCTGCGACCCATTCTCATGACAAGCCTGGCTATGTCACTCGGCGCGCTTCCCCTGGCGCTTTCCATAGGCGCTGCCTCCACCAGTAGAATACCCCTGGGTATTGTGATCGTTGGCGGCATCATATTCTCGTTGGTACTTACCTTGTTTGTTATCCCGGCCATGTATATTTTTCTGGCTGCACGGAAACATCAAAGCCATTTGGATGAATATTTTTCAGAAGAACAAAGAGCATAAAATTTTCCCATGCTAGCAAAGAGAATTGGAGGATTGATCCTGGCCATTTCCCTGGCCACAAATTCAACGATAGGTCAGCAGGTCGTTAACCTGGAAGACGCCATTGGAGCGGCTTTGCAGAACAATTATGACATCCTCCTTGTAAGAAATGATTCCGCGTCGGCAGCCCTTGACAAGAGTTATATTTACGGCGCCTTCCTTCCTACCCTCAATGGAACGGCAACCAGATTGTGGAATGCGAACAATCAGAAGCAGAAACTGGCCGACGGAAGCGAAAGAGAAGCCAATAATGTAAAATCCAATAACCTTGCCGCGAGTCTCCTGCTGAACTGGACGCTGTTTAACGGTTTCAAGATGTTCGCCACAAAAACAAAAGTGGAACAAATGGCCCAGTTGGGAGAATTGTCTGTCAAGAACCAGGTGGTTAATACCGTAGCCGATATCGTGAATAATTATTACCTGGTAGTAAGACAAAAGCAGCAACTCAAGGCCATCCAGGACCAGATGTCCATCAGCGAAGAAAGAGTGAAGCTGGCGGAAAGAAAATTGTCGGTGGGACTGGGAACGAGACCCGAATTACTGCAAGCCAGGCTGGACCTCAATGCCCAGAAAGCCCAGACCCTGCAGCAGGAAAGCCTCATTTCGCAATTGAAAGAACAGCTTAATCAAAAAACAGGCCTGCAGCTTCCACCAATATTCGACGTATCAGACAGTATTCCGCTCCATCTTTCCCTGCAAATGGAAGACATTCAAAAAGACATAGAACAGAGTAGCCCCACGCTTCTGATGGCGCAAAAGAATCTGGACATCTCCAAATCCATACTCCGGGAAAACAAGGGCGATCTTTGGCCCGTCATATCCTTTAATTCAGCCTACAATTTCACCAGGAATGATAACAAGACGGTGGTCAATCCATTTGTGCCACTGTTCAGCCTCAATAAGGGTTATAATTTTGGATTTACGGCGTCCATCCCCATTCTCAACAATATGAATACCCGGCGCCTCATCAACCAGGCTAAGCTTGGCATCAGTTACCAGACTGTTTATCTTCAGCAACAAAAAACAGCAGTAAATGTTTCAGTGAGGATTGCCTACATGAACTATCAGTATGCAGTAAGCGCCCTGAAATTGGAAGATGAGAATATTCAACTGGCAAAAGATAATGTCATGATAGCCCTGGAGCGGTTCAAACAGGGTGTTTCAACTTATCTTGAATTGCGGGAGGCACAAAAAAGCCTGGAGGATGCCTATGACAGGTTGATCGCCGCGCGGTACAATACCAAACTATCCGAAGTTGAATTGCTGCGACTGAAAGGTGAGCTTGTTAAATAAACTGCGCTTTATTGTACGACGCCCTCGATGCAGCCCGACTATTAAAATGCGGGTAGCCTGAAATCATGGATGAGCTCCTGCAACTGAAAATAATCGCAATCATTCCCGAAACCCCAGATGCCAGCAGTTTTGTACTGGAGTGCCCCGGGCAACAAAAGGCCACTTACAAAGCCGGTCAATTCCTGACTTTCATTTTCAATTTCAATGGGAGGGAAATCAGGCGATCCTATTCATTATCCAGCGCACCGGGCATTGATCAGCATCTATCCATTACCGTTAAAAGGGTCATCAACGGTGAAGTTTCCAGATGGCTG
>CALFNL010000100.1 GCA_937902875.1 uncultured Bacteroidota bacterium
GGGCAAACTGGACAAACTGGAGTTTTTTGGCGAGGAAATAAATGTGGTGGATTATAAGACCGGTGATCCGGAAAAATCGAGATCCAAGCTTCAATCACCCAACGAAAAAAATCCCGAGGGTGGTGATTACTGGCGACAGGCCGTGTTTTACAAAATCCTGGTTGATCAGGCCGATCAGAAGGGACGGACGGTGAGGAGCGCGGAATTTGACTTTGTGGAGCCCGATAAGAAAAAGAAATACAAAAAAGAAAGAGTCTTGTTCAATGAGGCCGATATTGATACAGTCACAGAACAAATCAGTTCGGTTTGGGCCAGGATTCAAAACCGCGAATTTTATACCGGATGCGGCAAACCTGATTGCCATTGGTGCAATTTCGTTAAGACCAACAATCTCGCCGTGGCTTTGCACGAAGTGAATGAGGAGGAAGAATCCGAATCCTGAGTGATGCTAAAGGGATGAGTCACAATTATCCGATGTTCCCGGAAATTCACATTATCACTCTGTATGGAGTCATTGAAATGCAGTCATATCAGGGCCTTCAATGATTTAAATGATTATTAGCAGTACCGAAGGGAATTATACCTCAAAACGAATTAAGTTTGCAACTCATTTTTGTATCTGGTAAAAATGCGGTATAAATCGGCAATTTCCTTTTCGGCAATCATTGCAGTCTATTATATAATCACCATCGGCGGTTCCGGTTGCGCACAAATCATTCCTCCTACCGGTGGCCCCAAAGATACTCTGGCACCAGTGCTGCTGCAGGCCGTTCCCAGGGATTCCACGACTAATTTTACCGGCAATAAGATCACCCTGAATTTTGATGAATATGTGCAGTTGGATAATAACCTGCAGGAACAGCTGATTGTTTCGCCCACACCAAAGGTTGCACCTTCAATTGAGGCGAAATTGAAAACCATAACCATCAAAATAAAAGACACGTTGGAACCAAATACCACTTACAGCATCGATTTGGGAAACGCGTTGAAGGATATCAATGAAGGCAATGCCTTCAGAAATTTCACCTATATTTTTACTACAGGGTCTAAGTTTGACAGTGCCAGCCTATCCGGCAATGTGATACTTGCCGAAAATGGCAAGATTGATACAACCCTGATAGTAATGCTGCACCGGAATTTAGACGACTCAGCCGTTGTAAAAGAAAAACCCCGCTATTATACACGCCTTGACACGAAAGGCAATTTCAGGTTCCATAACCTGGCTCCGGGACTATACAATGTGTTTGCCCTGAAAGATCCCAGCGGACAAAAATTATATCAACGCAATAGTGACCTTTTCGCATTTCTCGACAGTAGCGTAAACGTTGGCCTTACAAGTTCACGCCTTGTGTTGTATGCTTTTGCCGGTGAACCCGAAGCACCCAGGCCTGGCGGATCCAAAACAGGGAATGCGGCGGCAGACAAGAAACTTCGATTCAATACCTCCCTTGAAAATGGTCAGCAGGATCTGCTGAATCCCCTGGAGATCGTTTTTGATAAACCACTCAAAACATTTGATTCTTCAAAACTGCATTTTACTGATAGTTTGTTTCAACCCATTACAGGATACCGGGTGGAAGAAGATACTTCACACAGAAAAATAATTCTAAATTATCCCTGGCAGGAGAAGCAGTTCTTCAGGCTGATACTGGAAAAAACCGTGGTCACTGATACCCTGGGGAACCAGCTATCAAAAGACGATACACTTAAAATAACCACAAAACTTAACAGCGACTATGGAAGGCCGAAATTCCGGATCAGCAATCTCGATACTTCGAAACATATTGTATTACTCTTCCTGAAGGATGGCAAACTGGCCAGGTCGGAGCGGGTTAACGCCAGGGAATTCAGCTATAAACTCTTTCCTCCGGGAGATTATGAGATCTATATCCTCTATGACCGGAACAATAATGGCAAATGGGATACAGGAGATTATTGGAAAAAACTTCAACCCGAGCGGGTGGTATCCGATGGGAAAAAATACAATGTAAAGGCAGACTGGGACAATGATATCCTCATAGAATTGAAGAATGAATGATATCCAAATTGATGACAGGGCGAGATCAATTGATCAATAGGCTTTGATGATTCAGACCGGCGGCTATTGCAGTCTCCATATGAATTGGCACCGGATATGAAAGGTTTTCGAATCAGCCGGATTGCCTTACAGAAAATTTCCGGGAATTGCTTATATACCCCGGCAACAGAAGGAAGCCCAACTGCCTCCACTCACTTATATTTGCAGGATGATTTTCTCCTCTACCATTTTGGAAAATGCGGTGAATGAATTTGCCAGGCTGCCGGGAATAGGAAAGAAAACGGCATTGAGGCTGGTCTTGCATCTTATTAAACAGAGCCCCGCGGAGGTTCAGCAATTTACCGAAGCGATCGACAGGATGAAGAAGGAGATCAGGTTCTGTTCGAGATGCAATAATATTTCGGACACCGAGGTCTGTAATATCTGTTCAGACCGTTCCAGGAAATCAGAAACGATCTGCGTTGTTGAAAGCCTGCGGGATGTGATTGCCATAGAAAGTACCCAACAGTACAATGGCCTATACCATGTTCTGGGTGGAATTATCTCTCCACTGGATGGCATAGGCCCCGATCAACTCAATATTGATTCATTGCTGCGGAGGATAAAAGAAGAAAAACCCGAAGAGCTCATCTTTGCATTGAGCCCCAATATACAGGGCGATACTACTATCTATTATATTCAGAAGAAATTACAGGACAAGCCTCTTCGTATTACCACAATCGCCCGTGGAATAGCATTCGGCGGGGAGCTGGAATATGCAGATGAAATGACCCTTGCCCGCTCTATAAGCAACCGCCAGCCCGTTGATAACTACATGAGTAACAATAAGTAACGAAGTATTTTGCATTTTTGGCCCAAGACTTGCATTATTACCTGTTCAGAGGCCAGAATTTCCCGTTCGGTAACATTTATTGGTATATGCCATCAAAATGGGCAATCTTTGTTTTAGAATCAATATCCAATAAAAGCCTCCAATATCCGAACTAATCCAATATCAGAATTACCAATTCAGATCCTGTGGCTGACCTCGTTTTACAAAGGGTTCTACAAAGTACTTAGATTCCTTATCCATGAGAAACCCGGTTGAATTTTAATCCTTTACCTAGTGGAATACGGATTCTGCTGCCTTAAAAAAAATTCAACGATAACCATTCTGCCGCAATGTTTTGTCATTGCGGCTTTTTATTTTACTTTTGTGCTGCATTTACAGGCGGATTTGTTTATTGTTCGGCCTGTTTGCTCTGGGGCTAATGCCCGGTTAGCATTAACTGAACTAATAAACGCCAAGAAACTCCACTTCCAGTTTCCCAACGTTTAAGCTGCTCAGTACTCATATCCGGATCATTGCCAGCCACAGTTCAATCCCTCCGGGGGATTTGAGAGTTCATTGCAATTGCAATAACCTGAACCATCAAAAAACAGGACACATCATGAAAACGATCTATGATTGTTTAAAAGAAAGAATTCTGATCATCGACGGAGCCATGGGTACCATGATCCAGCGTCATAAACTTGCCGAAAAGGATTTTAGAGGCGAAAGATTTAAGGACTGGCCAGTAGATGTAAAGGGCAATAGCGATCTGCTTTGTCTCACGCAACCTGAAATCATTGAATCTGTACACCGCCAGTACCTCGAAGCCGGTGCCGACATCATTGAGACCAATACATTTTCAAGCACGGCCATCGCGCAGGCAGATTATGGAATGCAGTCGCTCGTTTACGAATTGAACCTGGCTGCGGCGGCACTTGCCAAAAAAGCCGCGGCTGAATTTACTGCGAAGGATCCCACAAAACCACGATTTGTTGCAGGCGCCATTGGCCCGTTGAATAAGACTCTTAGTTTATCGCCAGATGTAAATGATCCCGGCTACCGGGCCGTAAACTTCGATGAAGTAGTGGCTGCCTATTCCGAACAGGTAAGAGGCCTGGTGGATGGCGGTGTTGACCTCTTGCTGATTGAAACAATTTTTGACACGCTCAATGCGAAGGCGGCAATATATGCCATCAAGAAATATTTTCGTGAAACAGGTCAAAAAGAATTGCCCATCATGATCAGTGGAACTATTACCGATGCCTCCGGGCGTACCCTAAGCGGGCAGACCCTGGAAGCTTTTTATATATCATTGAGTCATGCCAGGCCCTTAAGTTTTGGATTGAACTGCGCTTTGGGTGCGGCCGAAATGCGTCCCCATATCGAGGAATTGTCGCATTTGGCCGGCTGTTACACTTCGGCATACCCCAATGCCGGCCTGCCGAATGCCATGGGTGAATACGACGAGCAACCGGAAGAAACGGCTCATTTTATTGAAGAATGGGCGGAACGGGGATTCGTGAATATTGTGGGGGGATGTTGCGGTACTACGCCTGAGCATATCCGTCATATTGCCCAGCATGTAAGCAGGTTTAAACCCAGGGCATTGCCGTTATTACAGGAAGAACCCGAATTGAATCATTCATGAAACACAGGTAGAAGTTAATTTTATGAAAATCCTTTATTCCTTCGAAACAAATTTGAAATCACGCCATACAAAATATCCTGGTCAATCGGCCTCAGAATGTTGTTGGCTGAAAGTTGATGCAGCAAAAAAATTAACATGTCAGAACCATTTATCATACGCCCTTTCCTGAGACTAAGCGGCCTGGAACCACTGGTGGTGAGGCCCGAAACCAATTTTGTGAATATTGGCGAACGTACCAACGTAACCGGATCCAAAAAATTTGCGCGACTCATCAGGGATAACAGTTTTGAAGAGGCACTGAGTGTAGCCCGGCAGCAGGTAGAAAACGGAGCCCAGATTTTAGACGTCAATATGGACGATGCCCTGCTTGACGGAGAAAAGGCCATGCATAAATTCCTGAATCTGTTGCAGGCCGAACCCGATATAGCCAAGATCCCGATCATGATAGATTCCTCCAAGTTTCACATCATAGAAGCGGGCCTCAAATGCGTGCAGGGTAAATGTATCGTGAATTCCATCTCCATGAAGGAGGGCGAAGATAAATTCATTGAGCAGGCGCTCATTTGCAAATCATATGGAGCCGCAGTGGTTGTGATGGCATTTGATGAAAAGGGACAGGCGGATACCCTTGAACGTAAGGTGACTATTTGTGAGAAGGCATATAAATTGCTAACGGAAAGAGCCGGATTTGACCCGCAGGACATTATATTCGATCCCAATATTTTTGCCGTGGCCACGGGCATTGAAGAACATAATAATTATGCGGTGGATTTTATTGAAGCCACGCGCATCATCAAACAAAAAATGCCACTCACCAGGGTGAGCGGTGGTGTGAGCAATATATCATTTTCCTTCAGGGGTAATGATCATGTGCGGGAAGCGATGCATGCCGTTTTTCTGTACCATGCCATCAGAGCGGGGATGGACATGGGGATCGTGAATGCGGGACAGTTGGTGGTGTATGATGAAATTGAGCCACGCCTGAGAGAATTGTGCGAGGATGTGCTGCTCAATAGGAACAACGATAATAATGAAGCCACGGAAAGGCTGATTCAGCTTGCCGAAAAGGTTAAGGCCAAAGGGAAAATAGAAGTAAAAGATGAATCCTGGAGAAACAATTCTGTGGAAGAGAGGCTGAAGCATTCATTGGTAAACGGCATCACTGACTATATAGACGTAGATACCGAAGAAGCGAGGCTAAAATATCCCAAACCCCTGGACGTAATAGAAGGCCCCCTGATGGACGGAATGAATGTGGTAGGCGATTTGTTTGGAAGCGGTAAGATGTTTTTGCCACAGGTGGTGAAGAGCGCCAGGGTGATGAAGAAATCGGTGGCCATATTGACCCCTTATATAGAGGCCGGAAAAGAAGAATTGCGGCAGGCAAACCTGGCGGCAGGAAAAAAGGAGGAAGAAAAAGAAGGCGCGGCAAAAATTCTGTTGGCCACTGTAAAAGGCGACGTACACGATATTGGAAAAAATATTGTAGGGGTTGTATTGGGTTGCAATGGTTATGAAGTCATCGATCTGGGTGTGATGGTGCCGGCCGACAAGATCCTGGACACGGCTCTTAAAGAAAATGTAGCCATGGTTGGCCTCAGCGGTTTGATTACACCTTCTCTGGATGAAATGGTGCATGTAGCCCACGAAATGAAAAGAAGGAACATGAAGCAGCCCCTGCTCATTGGAGGAGCCACTACTTCAAGGATGCATACGGCGGTGAGAATTGCCCAGCAATATGATAACGGTGTGGTACACGTGCTTGACGCCTCACGCAGCGTTACCGTGGTGAGCACCCTGCTTAATAAGGATCAAAAACCCGGATTTCTTGCGCAGATCAAAACGGAATATGAAAAACTGAAAAAAGACTTTGAAAACAAGAAATCCAGCAAGCAATACCTTACAGCGGAAGGCGCACAACAGAACAAAGTAAAGATCAATTGGGAGCATTATGAACCACCGGTGCCTTCATTCACAGGGTCCAGGGCCTTTGACAATTATGACCTGGAAGAGCTGGTACCATATATTGACTGGCAACCATTTTTCATAGCCTGGGAAATGCATGGCAAATTCCCGCAGATACTCGGCGATGCCAAGGTGGGTGAAGAAGCTACCAAATTATATAATGACGCGCGGGCATTATTGAACAGGATCATCAAAGAAAAATGGGTTAGGGCCAGAGGGGTAATTGGTTTCTGGCCTGCCGCAACTACGGCTCCCGATACTATTGAATTGGCACGGGATGGCGAAATCACCAAATTGGAATTTCTGCGCCAGCAGATGAAGAAAGCTCCTGGCCAGCCCAACCTGAGCCTCGCAGATTTCATTAAACCGGCATCTTTTGGCACCAATGATTATATAGGCGGATTTGCAGTTACAATTCATGGCATTGAACCACATGTGAAACGATTCGAAAAGCAACATGATGATTATAATAAAATAATACTGCAGGCCCTGGGCGACCGCCTCGCTGAAGCCTTCGCGGAATTGTTACATGAACGCGTAAGAAAAGAATTTTGGGGATATGCCACCACGGAAAGCCTTTCAAGCGAAGCATTGATCAAAGAAGAATATACCGGTATCAGGCCTGCCCCGGGATATCCTGCCTGCCCCGACCATACGGAGCAGTATAAGCTATTTTCGCTCCTGAATGCTACCGAACATCGCGGAATCGAGCTCGCTGG
>CALFNL010000101.1 GCA_937902875.1 uncultured Bacteroidota bacterium
AAATGCAACTCTAAAAGATCAGGCCTCCTACTTTCATTACCGGATTGATATTCACAGAATAAAATCACTGGCCCCTCCCCAAGTCTGTAATCGCGGTTATTCCCCTGACTCTGATATTAATAAGCAAATCAAATTTTGTACATTTGATTGACATTTTCCATTTACCTGCTTATTCCTAATTCAATACATCCTTTGAAGCTTTCATTTGAATCAATTATCAGCAAAAATGAAAAATTCAAGATCAAATTGGATACTCGCAATTGGAATAGTGATCGTGCTGCCGGTTACCATTTATTTTTTGCTTTGGCGCGTAAAGCATGAAAGTCCTCAGAAATATGCCTGGGTGGCGCCTGACAGTTCCACTATACCGCTCACGGCTGAGGGAGCACAGATCCGCTATGGGAAATCACTTTTTGGCAATACCTCATATTACCTTGGGCCCAAGGGTATTGTAGCCAAAATTAGCAATGGCATGAATTGCCAGAATTGTCACCTTGACGCTGGTGCCAGGAATTTTGCGAATTGCCTTTCGGCCGTGGCATCCACCTACCCCAAATACAGGACCAGGAGCGGGCATAACGAGTCTGTAGAATTTCGTATCAACGAATGCCTTGAAAGAAGCCTTAATGGCGAAAAACTGGATAGTCTGAGCCGGGAAATGAGGGCCCTGGTGGCCTATCTGCGCTGGCTGGGCAAAGATGTTCCCAGGAATATAGTACCAGCAGGCGCCGGTGTCCCCGAGATCAGTTTCCTGGATCGGGCTGCAGACACCGTTAGAGGGAGGAGCATCTATGCCGCCAAGTGCATCACCTGTCATGGAATCAATGGCGCCGGCGTTCGCAATCCGGATTCTTCCGGCTTCGTGTATCCCCCACTGTGGGGTCCCGACAGTTACAATATCAGCGCGGGCCTTTTCCGTTTGTCGAGGTTCGCTTCATTCATTTCCTGCAATATGCCCTTTGGCACCGCCAGCCACGCCAAACCGCAATTAAGCCATGAAGAATGCTGGGACCTCGCGGCCTATGTAAACAGCCAGGCCCGGCCCGATAGAAAATTCCCCTATGATTGGCCTGACATCAAGAATAAGCCTGCAGATTATCCATTCGGTCCATATGCAGATGCATTCTCAGAAGCCGTACACAAATTCGGGCCCTGGGGACCCATCAAAGAAGCAAAACGTCTGGCGGCAAGTATTTCGAAATGATCCCTGGGCCAGCAACTCTTCCGAAAGGAATTTCCACGGCAATCACAATACTAAAACAAAATGCAGGCAGATAATAATTGCTGCCTGCATTCCCGAAAAATTTGTCGTTAAAATCTAACCCGCAAAAATATAACTGCAGCCATGCTCCTGGGCCCGGCCAACTGCCCATACCCCTGAAGGCATTACCTGAATACCCGGCAAAATCCCAGCCATCCATTCTTTTTTCACCTCTGCCGCATCTTTGTTCATACCCGAGGCAACTGCCGCACTATACACGGTGAGCGCCACACTGCAGACACAGAACATGACACCGCTGTCTTGCAATTCATTTATTCCGATGGCTACTTCACCTACACCGGGGATCTTAAATTCGCCTTTATTAGGTTTCCAAAAAGGGTTTCTTAAAGATGGAGCCTTGGTTCGGGGATCGTCAATCTTGAACATTTCTCCAAATTTATACTTGGCCCAGAGGCCATCTTCCAAAGCATAGGGTATGGCTTCGTGACGCAATACCACCACCACACTGCAGTCCTTTTCGACAGTGCCGGTAGCGCCATTGGTTAGGAGATAGACGCGAGGCCAGGCAAATGGCAGGATGTCTTTTGGTACTGTGGCATCGAATATTACCCGGTGTTTCCCTTTTATCTTATTGAACCACTCGTCTGGATCTTCCATTCCGTTTGAATGGAATTCAGGCATAGCATTCAAATGGAGCGGAGCCATGAAGGATGCCATGCCCAGACTTGCAGCACCGGTTGCCAGGGCTCCAAGAAATTCACGACGCTTGCTTGATTTTCGGGGATTGTCTTTACTCATAAAAGAAAATTTTGATTAGTTGAATGGATGAAGAAACTACGGTTAATGTATGAAAGAAAATTCTAATTTGCAAGCGGGATTTCCCCTTCGGAGGCTCAGGCCACTGATTGTGTATGTTGCAATATTACCCGGCAGAGTTCATCGGGATTGAAGGGTTTTACCACGATATCTGTGAATCCGGCCGTATAGGCTTCCTGCTCTATTTCCTGGGGTGTGCTGGCAGTCAGGGCAATGATGGGAAGTGTCTCTCCATTGAGTCTGAGCCGTTCCGTTGTTTTATATCCATCCATCATGGGCATGTTGATATCCATCAGCACTAGCTGGTGCCGGGAAGTATCAATCTTGTCGAGCGCCTCCAATCCGTTACTGGCCACATCGATTTGTGCACCGCATTCTTCCAGGATAGATTGGGCCACCATCACATTGAAGGGATTGTCTTCCACGAGGAGGATCGAGATTCCCCCCAGGCTTTTCCCATCGGTAGGATTTGATGCCGGAACAGCCTTAGTAGCGCATAATTCCGCAGAGAGCGGGAAAATCTGCTCAAAATAAAAAACAGATCCTTTATCAGGCTCACTATTTACAAGCAGGGAAACACCCTGCAATTCAAGGATTTTCTTACTGATGGCCAAACCCAGACCCGTTCCGCCAAAACTTCTGGAAGTAGATGAGTCTGCCTGTGTGAATCGTTCGAAAATAATTTTTTGCTTTTCCAAAGGAATACCGATTCCACTGTCTTCCACACTGAACCTGACAGTCACGGAATCACCTGTAATCCTTTCCACCAAAATAGAAATCTTTACATGCCCCTTTATAGTGAACTTAATGGCATTATGAACGAGATTGGAAAGCACCTGGGTGAGACGCGTGGGGTCACCAAGCACCTTATTGCGTAAATCTCCATCTGCCACCAATTGCAGCGCGATGCCTTTTTCCTCCGCAATGCTCTTTTGCCCTGCTACAATATTGCCTACTATTTCCCGCAGGTCCATATTGATCTGTTCAAAATTTATTTTGCCCGCCTCGATCTTATTATAATCCAGAATATCATTTACAATTGATAGCAGATTATTCGCCGAGAATAACAACACATTCATACTTTCCTTTTGGTCTTCCCGGGGTTTATTGCGGAGCAACACATGCGCCGTTCCGATCACCACATTCAGGGGCGTGCGGATTTCGTGCGACATGGTGGAGAGGAATTCTGATTTGATCTTTAATCCCTGCTGAGCCAGCCTGGCAGCCTGTTTCAGCGTGTTTGAAAACCTATATGATAAGATCAGTGACTGGAGAAAAAAGAAAACAATATATCCTGTAAACACCACCCCCTTTAACTCGGATATGATTCCGAAATAATGCAGGTTGATGATGAGGAAGAGCATCATCATCACACCGGTTCCAAGAAACGCGTAATCGGATCCTACCCTGTTGTTTCGGGCGGCTCGGAAAAAAATCAGGAATGCATAGGCTGTATAGGCAAACATCAATACCAGGAAATCACTGAGCAGTGAAGTGAAAAAAGCGGGAACGGCAAAAGAAATGACGGCTGCATAAACCCAGCAGGCCCAAATCATCACCTGCATCGTCTTAATATTGACCTCGAGGGGATAGAGATGCCGCACGTACAAAATAAAAAATGCCACTCCCAAAACCAGGCTCAGGTATTCCACCCTCACAGTCTGGAACCAGTTCAGGCCAGGCAGGAGTTTATGCAATACATAATCATCCGTGCCGATCATACGGTAGCTATAAAGAATGCAAAAAAGAGAAAAATAAAGTATCGATTTTTCGTGCTGCCCAAACAGGAACATGCCCAGGAAAAACAAGCCTCCCATGAACAAGCATCCGGTCAATATCAGGTCAATGGCCGAATTGCGGTCCTGGTTCAATATCATCTTCTCCTGATTTCCCAACAAGATATTCTTGTAAGTGCCTCCTTTCGCGTGCCAGAAATTACTAACCTGAAGTACCAGGTTGAATGTATCTATTCCATCGGGAAGAGATACTATGCTGGTGGTCCAGAAAGGCCTGGCCTGATCTCTCGTCTTGCCTGGGATCCCGTTTTGCGAAAGCAGTTGACCATTCAAGTAGAGAGCATAACAAGAATACACATCAGGTACTCGCAATGCCAGAGCGGGCCTTTTTGGCGGTAATATTATTTTTAGCAAATAAGTAGCATAGCCTATTGAAGGCAGATCCTTGCCATTCTCGCTGATATTCCTCCATAAAGAAGGAAATTCGGGATAGGATGGAAGGGCGCGAATACTGTCGCCCGGGCCGATCAGTTGGTTCCAATAGAATGCCCATTCACCCCGCAGTTCGCCACTAATTTGGGAAACATTCTGCTTACTCAGATCGAGGACGCCCTTGCTGGCCGACCAGGAAGACATGACAGGAGCATTCCTTACTCCCAAAAATAATGCTCCCAACATGAGTGCCGTGAAAAATATGATCAGCCATTTTTTTTTCATAGTGGTTGCGCATGAGTCAGGGGCCGAAGTTCCTGATTCAATGTGCTATAACGCTGGCTACCAGATAAAAATATAGACGGAGGCTGAAAAAATACGGATCCGCAAAAGGAATTTTACGAGATAAATAGAAATGCTTAGGCTCCACTAAGGCTTTGGGTTTATACAAGAGGCTGTATGTCGATTTTCTTTATAGAGAATGTTTTTGGCCTGCGGAGATATGATGCTAAATAGATATCTGTAATTCGAGCATGGTTCAGCAATCGGAAGACTATTTCATTTCCCAATTACGTTCAATTATTAAATTTCACCACTTCAAAACTGGAGGCGCTGATATTGCCCAATTGTCTGAGATCGTCATTATTCCATCTTTCATCGGGCGCTCCGCTGATGTACATATTGCTGCCGATATCGGCCAGGATCAATCCGTATTTTTTCAGGGCATTCAGTATTACCTGGTTCGTTGCCGAAAAAGAACTGATGTCAAAATCGGCCTTCAACCTGATTCGGGCTCCAAAGGGCAATGAATATTGGCCCCCGCTGCTGTTCACCTTATGACGCGCCGGACTTATATAAGCAGGCATCACATTCGCTTTGCTGAGCGTAAACCTTAAGGCATGGTCAATGCTGCCTTTTAAGATTTCATCATACCTCACCAAACCTGGAAAAATGGGAAGTCCCGCGGCATCGGCAGAAGTCCATCCTTCAGTTCTTAGCAGGTTTAACTTCAAATCAAATATGGCTCCGGAAGAAGCTTCCCAATGACCGTTATTTACTGAAGCGTTGTACAGTTCGTATAAGATGCCGTTATCCTTGTCCACTGCAATCACGTGCGAATCGCCCTGGCCATTCCCCTCAATGGGCGCATTGATTGGGATCGCGTAGGGCCCGGCGTCACTCTCATCGCCATAGTTGCCATCGGTGCCATTAGCCCTGAAATTGACGATTGATTTTTGTTGGGAACCGCATACTGCTACAAAAGGAATTCCAATGGAAGCATTGTCCCAAAGACCGCTGCCAAAATCTGCTTTTAGTTTGGAACCTGAAATGGCTGTGATGATCTGGCTGTTATACGGATCTAGAGGCTTTGCGGAAATGTCTTCATTCCAGGGATTGTCAGCGGGAAATACGGAGATATTTTCCAGGTCCTGCTTCTGGGCATTGCAGGTGCCGCCCGTGGGGTTGGTGCCGGGATCGGTTTTGGAATCATCTGCCTTTTGCTTTTGGCATGATAAAAGCAAAATAAAACATAGAAACACCAAGGGCAGGCCGTGCTCTTTCATAAGGATGATTTTGGGCATAACGCTGAAAGAATTGTGCCAAAGCGTCATTGCACGGGCATTAACATGTTTTGATGAAACAAGTTATCATTTGTTACCTGAATGCATTTTCGCTATGGGCCTGTCCCTTACTACCACGAGGTTTTTCAGGTCAACCGTAATGGGAAGCAATCCCAATTGAACGATGGCTTTTTTGTCGCGGATTTCCTTCACCTGGCCTACCTGGTTATTCTGAATCATCCGCACCTTGTCCCCCACATTCACTTCACCACCCACCTCGATATATTTCGCATCCAGTTTTTTCTTCACTTTTTCGCTCACCTGCTTGTCTTTTTGTTTGGATAGTAATGCCTGCATTTGTTTCATGAGGGCATTCCTGTCTTCTGCAGATTCGGCCTTTCTCCAGTCGAATACAATTTGTTTGAGCTTTCGCTCCATATCTTTCAGGTAGGCCAGTCTTTCTTCCGTGATCCTGTTCTGTTGCTTCATTAATTCCACCTGCTGAAGATGTTTTTCCTTGTTTATGACAGCCTCCATTTCCTTTTTCAATTTTTCATTTTCCCTCAGCAGTTTAAGCAGTTCTTTTTCTTTTTGTTCAATGGCGCTCATATCCTGTTCCGCCCTGTTCAGAAGTTTATCAAGACGGAAATGATTTTCATCAACGAGCGACCTCGCCTTATTTATCAGACTTGGGTCGAGGCCAATTCTTTCCGCAATGGAAAATGTATAAGAGCTGCCGGGCTTGCCGATGATGAGTTTATAGAGAGGCAGGAGATTTTTTTCGTCGAAGGCCATGGCGCCATTGATGATGCCCGGAGTTTTATTGGCCATTACCTTCAGATTCAAGTAATGTGTAGTGATAATCCCTAAAGCGTGCTTTCTCCCGAGCTCTTCCAGTATAACTTCGGCAAAAGCTCCTCCCAGGTTGGGATCGCTGCCGCTACCCAATTCGTCAATGAAGAACAATGTTTTGCCGTTGGCATTTTCCATGAAATACTTCATGTTCTTCAAATGCGAACTATAGGTGCTGAGTTCGAATTCCAGGCTCTGAGTGTCACCTATATGGATCATGAGTTGTTTGAAGATTCCCAACTGAGAAGAAGGATGTACCGGAATCAATAATCCGCTCTGAACCATCATTTGCAACAGGCCTGCTGTTTTCAAAGTGACCGTTTTACCTCCGGCATTGGGGCCCGATATTACCAGAATCCTGTTCTTTTCATCCAGGCAAATGGACACTGGAATGGTTGGCTTACCATTCTTCTGGTTGTAGAGATAGAGTAAGGGGTGATAGGCCTGCACCAGGT
>CALFNL010000102.1 GCA_937902875.1 uncultured Bacteroidota bacterium
TGGATCTCAGGATTGAACCGAACTACTCACTGCATCCTGACCGAAGCTAATAATCCGGTCAACTCAAGGTTGGGCTTTAATAATTTTTCGGGCTCGTCAGGTATAGGTAGCAGTTATGTATATGATATTTTCATTGATTCACGCGGAAGGGTATGGTTCGCAACCGATGGAGCCGGCCTGATTATGATGAATCAGGGTGCAACGCACAGGTTTTCTGAAAAAGAAGGCCTGAAAAGTAATGTGATCTATAGCGTAACCGAAGATTCATTTGGCAATATCTGGATGGCAACATGGAACCAGGGTCTTTATCGTTACGATGGACACCAGTTCGACAATTATTCTGTTCCCGAAGGCCTTAGCGACCCTTCTGTTACAGCATGTACAACCACTCCTGGTGGTAAATTGATTGCAGTTACCAAAAAAGGAATTGACATATTGGATGTCCGTACCGGGAAATTCACCAACTATGGCCGCGAAAGCGGCATTTTGCCCATACAATCCAACCTGAATGCCATCACCATGGATAGCAGTCATAACGTGTGGATCGGTACGGATACAGGGATCATTGAATATAAGCACAGGGAGGAGAATCTTATTTCCGCCCCCGCTATGCTGCTGGACAAGGTTTCAATGTTCCTGAACGCTATTGATACAGGCGCCGCTCATGTGTTTGAGCATTTCCAAAATAATTTCACTTTTACCTTTACGGGCCTGTATTTCACCGGTCCGGAAAAAGTGAAATACCAGTATTTGCTTGAGGGATACAACAAAGAATGGACTCAGACAAACGATCAAAAAATCAATTTCCCTGAATTACCGCCAGGAACCTACAGGTTCAGGGTCAGGTCTTCGGCCAACGATAATTTCCTGCATGCGGCAGAAGCAAATTTTGGGTTTAAGATATTGTCTCCCTTTTGGGTAAAATGGTGGTTCATTGCCGGAATGATTCTGTCGATTCTGCTCTTTCTGTTCTTATTCGTCAGGGCCCGCGACAAAAGACTGCGCAGGCTGGCAGACCTTCAAAAGGAAAAAATAGAATTTGAATTTGAAACGCTCAAGAGCCAGGTAAATCCCCATTTTCTCTTTAACAGTTTCAATACCCTGATTGATGTTATAGAAGAAGAGCCACGGCTGGCCATTGAGTATGTAGAGCAGCTTTCCGCTTTTTACAGGAATATGCTTACCTACCGAAGCCGGGATTTGATCACATTGCAGGAAGAATTGAAATTATTCGAGACATATTTGTTCCTTCAGCAGAAACGATTCGGTAACAGCCTCCGGTTCCGGATTCAGGTGGCCGATTCCAAATACCTGAATGCATTTCTCCCTCCACTCACGCTGCAGTTGTTGGGAGAAAACGCGGTAAAACACAATGCCATCTCAAGAGAAACACCCCTTGAATTGAATATCATTGCCAAAGACGGGGAATTGATCATCGCGAATAATATCAACCCTAAATTGAAGCCCGAAAGGGGAGAAGGCATTGGTTTACAAAATATAGTGAATCGGTATAAACTCCTAACCAACCAGGAAGTGAAATATCACGTAATGGGTAATGAATTTGTTGTAATACTACCCTTATTGAAGGAACAATAGAATTATCATGGATTTTCTCATAATTGAAGATGAAGAACCCGCCGCGAGGCGACTGGTAAAATTCCTGAAGGAAATTGCGCCTGATGCAAGGCATCTTGGCACCATTGTGAGCGTGCAATCTGCTATTGCCTGGTTTCAACAGGAACAAATGCCGGACTTGATACTTATGGATGTGAACCTGGCAGACGGGCTCAGTTTCGAGATATTTAGCCAGGTGGATATCACCTGCCCAATCATCTTCACCACGGCCTTTGATCAATACGCCATGGATGCTTTCAAAGTTAACAGTATAGATTACCTGCTGAAACCGGTGAAAAAGGAGGAGGTAGAGAACGCATTGCGTAAACTGGACCGGCTTAGAAATGCAGGCTCAACATCTATAGACTATAAAACGATTCTCAGTAACCTGAACATCGTTCCAAAAGACTACAGAAAAAGATTTGTAATACGATTTGGGGAACACATTAAGACAGTAAATAGCAATGAAGTAGCCTATTTCTATACTGAAAATAAGGTGAATTTTCTATGTACGCATGAGGCTCGCCGATACCCAATTGAATTCCATCTTGACGAATTGGAAGGTATGTTGGATCCCGAAGTCTTTTTCCGTATCAACCGTCAATTCATCATCAGCATACATGCCATAGATGAAATGAAAGCCTACTCCAAATCCAGGGTTAATGTAAAGATGAAACCGCCAACTCAGCACGACACCATTGTGAGTGTGGAACGCTCGGCAGCCTTCAAGCATTGGCTTGGGGGCGAAGTACCCGAAGATTGATTGAATGCCTCTTTATTCCCATTCAAGTTCTGATTGTTCCGGTCCGGCGCCCTTTAATTCCCTGGGCAGAAGCCAGGTATTAATTTTGACATTCTAAGAACAGCCGATGAAAAAATGGCGAACTATACTCATAATATTATTGGTTATACTCTCGATAGGAGCGCTGGCCGTATATTATGTTTTCAACAAACCTCATAGAACAGTGGAGACAGAGAAAGCCATCATAATAATGGCAAATGACCTGTTCCTGAGCTTCACTCAAAATGAAAAGCAGGCGAATGCATTATACCTGGATAAGGCCATTCAGGTTTCAGGCGAAGTGGTTGAAGTCAGGATTAACCAGGATAATAAATCGATGCTGGTATTGAAAACGGATGACCCCATTTTTGGAGTGGTTTGTACTTTCACACAAAACATTGGCAACCAAGTAAAGGGCAGTACCGTAATAGTGAAAGGATTTTGTTCAGGATACGATGGGAACGACGTCAAGTTGAGAGATTGCATCCTGTCTGGTAAACCCTGAGATGACGCAGATCAGGAGAAAATGGCCGGTTTTGAACCCAAATT
>CALFNL010000103.1 GCA_937902875.1 uncultured Bacteroidota bacterium
GCCCACCCCCACCAAACCGCTCAATACCCCCGCGGCCAACCCGATCATGAGCAACAAAACAATTGTTTGAACAGACATAAGAGTTCTTTATTATTAAGTGGTTTTCCGGATCGCGGATATCAGAATTTTTTCTCTCCAAAATACTCTCCGTATGAAATGAATGCGTCGGATATAATCTTGAGCGCGGTGGCCTTGTCCTGAAATTCTTCCACGCTAACCGTTTTATTCTCCAGCTTCTTATATTCTTCAAAAAATTGCCTGAGTTCACTGAAGAAGTGTTTGGGCATCTCTTCAATATTGTTGATATAATTAACTCCGGGGTCATTATTGGCCACGGCGATAATCTTATCATCAGCATCCCCGCTGTCGATCATCTGCATCACTCCAATCACCTTAGATTGAACAAGGCAAAGTGGCTGAATGCTCAAACTGGAAATGACCAGTATGTCGAGTGGATCTTTATCATCTCCATAAGTCCTGGGAATGAATCCATAATTCACCGGATAATAAAATGAGGAATAAATCACACGGTCCAGTTTCAATAATCCGCTGGGTTTGTCGATCTCATATTTGGCCCTGGAGCCCTGTGGAATCTCAATGACCGCATTCACGATCCTGGGGGCATTCTCACCCGGGTCCACTCCATGCCAGGGATGCAATACAGTAAGCATAATCTTTGAATTTTTTCATTTCCTGGGTTCATAAAATAATACATTCACCTGTTCGATGGTGATAAGCCCACCCCTCCCGCATTGTTCCAGAAGCGCCTGCACCTTTGGAATGAACTGATTGATCTTTTCTTCAGTATCTACGATTTCTATCACCATCGGCAGGTCTTCAGAAATGTCAATGAGCCGGGCGCTATGTATTCTGCTGCTGGCTCCATACGACATGATGCCTCTCAAAACCGTTGCTCCGGCAATTCCTTCCTTCCTGGCCTCCAGAACGATGGCCTCATATAAAGGATGGTGGTGGATCTTATCAATTTCACCTACGAATATGCGAAGCAGCCTGGAATGCCCGTTTAATTTCATGTTAAAGAAGTTTTATGAGCAATATGCCCAAATATGTGGCTAAAACTCCAACTATAACGCTGCCCGCTATGTAGATTCCGACATATAGAAAATCTCCCGATTTCATCAGGGAAACATTTTCAAGAGCAAAAGTTGAAAAAGTTGTAAAGCCTCCGCAAAATCCAGTGGTAAGTAAGAGTCGCCATTCCGGACTCAGTATATTTCCTTTTTCTGCCAAAGCATAGAATATTCCAATCAGGAAACATCCGAGTATATTCACAAGCAAGGTTCCAAAAGGGAAAGGATGCGGATAAAATTCGTATGAATATTTCTGAACCAGGAACCGGGCAGTACTGCCAATTCCTCCGCCTGCCGCGATAATAAAAAGGGTCTTAAGCATTATTCGATCGGAAGATTTCCTGTAAAAGTATATTTGAAATCAACCCACCATTCTCCATTTAACTTTACCAGCTTGATTTCACTATTCTTCTTCTTATATGAATTGGCAAAATTGATGATCGTTGTAGAATCATCCAGATTTTCCACTTTATTCACAATGATGCTGGCTTCCTTATATGCCGCCTTTGCGTCATCATTTGATTTTTCATAATCTGCTACAATTTTGTTGAAAAGCCTCTCATTGTCGGGCCCGGGCAGGATAAATTGTCTTGCCTCGTCCATATTCCCATCGAGCGCGAACCTGATAAAATCCCTGCCGGCTTCCAATGGGTCATTAGGTTTATGATAGGTTTGCCTGGGACCGCAACCTGAAGTTGAGATCAAAACCAACAGAGCCAGAAGGATAGTTGCGCGCATAGATGGGAGTTGACTGCCAAATTTATTAAATTAAACCACTATAGCAATAATTTCTGCTAAAACACCCGTGAGGATGGGATGAAAGGCGTAGGAAAATTGATGAAGTTTGAAGACAAGCGCAGATGCATTACGGTGAAATGGAGAATTATTTGAGTGCCTGGGCTTGATTTCTTGTAGGGCGATGTGGTCTGCGCATAGTGGTCAGCCTCCGGTAGTACCATCCCTTACTTTAATGGATTTCTTTCCTGAGTTTTTCTTTTCCCAATCCGTTACTGCCTTAGGCTTGGGAATGGCTTTCTTGTCCGCGGCAGGCTGGTTGGTAGCTGTGCTGCTGCCCGTTTTATCTACTTGTCCAAAAAAATATTTTACAGTCTTTACTACAAAACCGGTCTGGGGATCATAGAATGTCCAAGTTCCATGCGCCACCGTAGCTACTTCCAGCTTCACTATTTTGGTCTCCCATTTATGAGAATCATAGAGATCAGGCACTTCCACTGTATCGTAAGGATTTTCAGGATTTGTGGCCCTCCAACTTTCTTCGCGCAACAAGTCTCCTAAATTCGTGAAGTATTGCTGCTTTCCATCCTTTTCGCCCCACTTGTAATTTTCAATGGCGGTCAAATCGCCTTGCAGATTGTATCTCCTCCAGGCGCCTTCTTTCTTATCGTCTTCAAAATATCCTTCTTCTTCATAACCTGGTTCTCCGCGCAATTCATCCACATGAATCACCCAGGGACCCTGTTTCTTATTGGCGTTATCAACGCGGTTAATGGTATCACCCTTGATGGAAATCAAATAAGTTTTCCATTGGGCGTGGCTACTTAAGAAGCAGCTCAAACATATGATGATAAGGGTTAAGCGCATCTTGGATCAATTTTTGGCCGCTCTGGCTTTAAGGAATGAATAATTCAAGAACAATGCCAGGAAAGCCCCTGCTAAATTAACGAAAATCGGGCTCTGAAAGTATGAAGCTCCTTCCATTTGAATCAGGTGAAAAGGCTGAACACGCTTGAATTCTGTGGCCATGGAGGGATCCGCAGGAGATTGAAAGTCTGACTCCCTATATAATTCATGACCTCATTTGTTAATGTCATTAACATTCCTTTCGAAACTCATGACCCAGTTCAGCAATTTTCAATCATTCATAAAATCCTCTTTCCCGGCACTTTCAACATAAATACTGCCGAACCCGATTTATGATTCATGGTCGCATGCTGATTATCCGGTTTAGCCTCACAACTCTTTTATCTGTAATGAGCACAGAAGACCCTTGGTACAGCAATTTTGATCCTCAAAATTAATAACGCATATCTCCCCGAAAGGGTGCATACAATCAGAAAGACTGAATTTACAGGACAGGGTTAGACTCTAATAAACACATTCTTTTCTTGTATTGGACAGCAGGATGAGGACTAAAATGTGTAAATTGATTCATGCTTAATCTTCATGGATGAAAATATCGTTTATTATTTTCCTTTGCCTGGCCCTGCCATCATTCACGACACCATATAATTTGGCGGGCAATATTTATGCGGTGCGTAAAGGTCTGGTCATCTTTCATTCCAACGCACCCCTGGAACTGATCCGGGCCTCCTCCAATAAACTGAGGGGATTACTGGATATAGAAAAGAGAACTTTTGCATTTAAGATCCCAGTCTCCAGTTTCCATGGTTTCAACAGCCCTTTGCAAGAGGTGCATTTCAATGAAAATTATATGGAAAGTGAGAAATACCCGGACATTTCCTTTGAAGGGAAGATCATCGAAGACTATGATCTTACTCAAAATGGCAATTACGAAATAAGGGCCAAAGGGGTCCTGAATGTGCATGGGGTAGACCAGGAAAGGATCATCAAGACCAGCCTTGTGATTAAAGACAAGCAGATAAATGCGAAATCTAAATTCACCGTGTTGCTGGCAGATCACAATATCAAGATCCCAAAAGTTGTGGAAGAAAAACTCGCTTCGGAAATAATGGTAGAAGTGGAGGCGGATTTCGTACCACAGAATTGAAGAATGCGCATGAAAAAATATTTCCACTTATTTACTGTATTATTAATTGTACTCTCATTGCGAGCCAGTTCGCAGGAAGATTTCTTCAAGCCATTCTCCATCGAGGAAGACAACCCGGGACTGAAGATTAATAAATTATTCAGGGATCATTCGGGATATATCTGGTTGGGCACATCGGATGGATTGTTTCAATTCAATGGAATTCAATTCACGAGGATCGAGCTGCCTTCAACTGCAGCTACAGGAATAACCGCGATTGGCCAGGACAGCCTGAACACTATTTGGGTGGGTCTCCACTCCGGACAAATATTCAGCATCCGAAACCAGGTAGTATCCGCATTCGTTCCCGAAGAAGGGTTGCCAAAGAAATTGATTACTGATTTTGTTACGGATCACAAAAATCAATTGTGGTTTGCTACGGGTGATGAAGGCTTGTATTACCGGGCCAACAATAAAATTTATAATATCTCCACAGCAGATGGTTTGAGTGATAATTACGTTTATTGTCTTGCAAGAACCAGTGAAGACAATTTGCTCGTGGGTACCGATGGAGGAATATCATTCATAAATATGAAGGATCCCAAAAAGGGGATCACACATTTTGCTTCAGGTGATGGGCTTCCAGACAATATTGTGAGGGTGATTACTGCATCTCCCGATCCCCGCCGCTATTGGATAGGCACCCAGGATAAGGGCCCGGTACTCCTGGATATTAGTGAAAGAAGACTGCTGCCTACTGCCGCAAAAAATGAATGGACCTACGGGCAGGTGAATGATATGGTGCAGGTGGGTAATGAATTGTGGATTGCTACAGAACAAAATGGCCTCCTCAGGATGAATATCCAACCAGAAGGAAGCCTGACGCTGGTGAATCAGCAGCCGCAATGGTCCAAGATTTCTTCTTTGATACAGGACGCGGAAGGAAATATCTGGCTGGGATCGAAAGGGGATTTGATAAAATCCAATGCGGGAGCCTGGAGCTTTCTCCGGAAATATAAGAATGTATCCATCAGGAAGGTTCATTGCCTTTTATCGGACGCTGGCAATAGGCTCTGGTTCACACCCGACCAGGGATTGGCCAGATTGGAATTCAATAATTCCCATCCATTGTCAATGAGGCAATTCCAGGTCACGGATCCCCATAAGCACACCGATATCACGGCTTTGTATCAGGATCGATTTGGTAAAATCTGGATAGGCACCATGGGAGAGGGCGCGTTTCGCCTGGATCCGGAAACGGGCAAATCGAGGAAGATAATTGAAAATGACGTGATCAGGAACGGGCATATTTTGTCCATCACGGGTAAGGGAAACGATATCTGGATCTCAGGATTGAACGGAACTACTCACTGCATCC
>CALFNL010000104.1 GCA_937902875.1 uncultured Bacteroidota bacterium
CAAAGGTTGGATAGTCCGGCTAATTTTATATGGGGCCAATACAATAGTGATTATTTTTGTGGCCGCGCTGGCTTTTAATTACCGTGAAAAGAATTTCACCATCTTCTTCTTCCGGTTCCTACAACCCTTGTCATTCGCGCTCCTGTTCAGTTACCTTGTGGCAGGCTTTTATGAAACCCGTTACTTCATTTATGAATGGTCAAAATCTGTGTCTGAAGCGGAAGATCTCAAAAAGTTGAATCTGCAGATCCAGGTTGATTCGCTGAAAAACCAGATCAACCCGCATTTTCTCTTCAATAGCCTAAACACTTTGTCCTCATTGGTGAATACCGACAGGGCAAAGGCGGAAAAATTCATTGATGAAATGTCCAGCATATACCGCTATGTGCTGCAGAATAATGAAAAAGACCTCATAACCCTGGAAGACGAGTTGAAATTCATTCATTCTTTTGTGGACCTCCTTCGCACCAGGTATGAACACGCCATTGAAGTTGATTTTAGCGTGGAGGATATTTGTCTCAGCTACCTGCTGCCTCCACTGACGCTGCAATTACTGGTGGAGAATGCCGTAAAACATAATGTGGTTTCAATTAGTAAGCCTCTGAAAATCCGGATTTATACGGATAAGAGCCGGCAATTGGTGATAGAGAATAATGCCCAGCCCAAAACCACTTCCATCAGGTCAAATAAACTGGGGCTGACCAATATTTTTACCAAGTATCGCTTATTGAATCAGGCTCCGGTGGTGGTGAACCATACCGATAGCACTTTCCAGGTGATCCTTCCTTTGATTCCGGCGCTTATTCAAACAAATAATAATCATCTCCATTAAAATATGGCGCTATGCGGATATTTATCATCGAGGATGAAAGACTGGCGGTCCAAAAATTGGTGAAGACCATTAATGCGATTGATGAATCCTTTGAGATCGCGGGTATGGCAGATAGTATTGAATCTTCTGTGAGTTGGCTGGAAGCCAATCCCGCTCCGGATCTCATATTGATGGATATTGAATTGGCCGATGGGCAAAGCTTCGAGATTTTCAACCGTGTGAAAATAAAGAGCCCGGTAATCTTTACAACATCCTACGATGAATTCGCGATACAGGCATTCAAGGTGAATAGCATCGACTATATTTTAAAGCCCGTCAAGAAAGATGCCCTGGAAGCCAGTTTCAGGAAATTTGAAGAATTGAAATCCTTCTATTCTGGTAATCCCTTTCCGATACCGGATTTCAAAAGCCTGCTGAAGGAATTGCAGGAGCAGGCCAGGCCCAATGAATACCGGCAACGTTTCCTGGTAAAACATGGGCAACGCCTCATTTCCGTGGAGACAGATGATATTGCCTTTTTTTATACCGAGGATAAATTGAATTTTTTCAGGACCAAAGACAACCTGAAATATATTGTTGAATACAGCCTGGATGAATTGGAAGCCTTTGTTGATCCCAGAAAATATTTCAGAATCAACCGGCAGTTCCTGGTCAATATTCATTCCATTCAAAATATTCACAACTATTTCAATGGTCGCATATTGCTGCACTTGAAACCTTCCGCAGATATAGAAGTGATCATTAGCCGTGAGCGGGTAAATGATTTCAAAGACTGGATGGGAAAATGATCTGGCTCTTCCTGCCTTATAGAACCGCATGCTAATTCAGGCCTGCTTTTGATTTTTTTACAACTCAGAGTTCAAATTCTACAATCCGGCTGCTTTTGGATTGCAAGAACCTATTGGGTTGCACATCTTTGTATGAAAATATTCTCAACTAAACAGCTATTTCAATTTTTTTCAGAATGCAAATTCAAAATAAGCTTGCAATCCGGCTTTGAACAGGCAAACCCATATCAAACCACACACAGAAAGATTTACATGGAACATAGTTTTCAATCCTAACAATAATAATGAACCCAGCTTATGTTGGTATAAGGCCGACAATTCCGCCATTTGCCTTGATAAGCAACAAAACAATGATAAATGAAAAATCAAATTTCTACACCGGGATTTTTATGGCCCCTGCTCGCACTTATTTGCGTCGTGGTCATTCTTATCGGCCTCTATGCTGCTCTCCGGAGAACAGATTGGTCCAGATCTGCAGGAACAAAATGGTTCGCAGAAATCGCAGTTTCTATAGTGGTATGGATTACCATTCTCGTCATACTTGCCGGGAAGGGGTTCTTTGCCCATTTCGAAAAAATTCCACCGAGGCCGGCATTGGCAATTCTGATTCCCCTGCCATTTGTATTGATATTCGCCTTTTCAAAAAGGGGAACGCAATTGCTGGAATCAATGCCAAAGCAATGGCCGATCTATATGCAATCTTTCCGGATTTTTGTAGAACTGCTAATATGGTTTGCTTTTTTGTCGGGCAAGTTGCCGGTTCAAATGACAGCCGAAGGATTCAATTTTGATTTGCTTACCGGTCTGTTCGCCTTCCCCGTCGGCTATTTATGTTTCAGGAAAAAAACCTGGCCTAAAGGCGTGGCAATCGCATATAATATTCTTGGTCTTTTGTTATTGGTGAATGTGTTGGTCATAGCAATGCTTTCCATGCCAACTTCATCTCGTGTCTTCATGAATGAACCATCCACTGAATTGGTGGCCAGAATTCCATTCATTTTATTGCCGGGGGTTTTGGTGCCGATCGCTTATAGCATGCATATTATTTCTTTGAGGCAATTGCTGCATAAAAAAAAGCCAGGATCAGGATTTATAGGATTATAGGATGGACGGGATAAAGGCAAGCGTTGAAAAGACGCGTAAGATGAAAGGAAAAAACCTATGAAGCAACTTAGAGATTCAATTTAATTTTACTTTTTTTGAGTAGCAATTTTGAGGAGATGGAGCTTGATGAAATAACCTATAAAGTAAATGGCTGCGCCATGAAAGTGCATAATACCTTGGGAAACGGTTTTCAAGAAGTCATATATCAACGATGTCTGGCAATTGAAATGGAAAGAGCAGGTTTGGGTTTCGGTCGTGAAATTGAACAGACTATCTATTATGATGGAATTCAAGTAGGCATCAGAAGGGCGGATTTTGTAGTTGAAAAAAGGATAATTGTCGAGCTAAAAGCAGTAATCAATTTGGAAGATGCGCATTTGGCCCAAGCCAAGAATTATGTGGTTGCCTATGATTTCCCTATTGGTCTATTGATAAACTTTGGGGCAGTTAGCTTGCAATTCAAGAAGATATTCAATCCGAAGTACAATCCTCCTTCGGGTATCAAAAATCAGAGATTTGTTTATTGAATTTCAAAAACATCTATTGGGTGAGATCTGCCTAGCTATTTCAAATTTCTACATTCTCCCATATTTAATCATGGTTCGTAAATCATCAATCGTTATCGTATCAATTCTTCTATGCAACATCCTATGGCAGTTAGAGCAGACTAGAGATAAATCTTCAAGTGTTGTTTTAGTAGATACTTTGAATAGTGAAAGAGGAGTCCGATGGTGACATTCGATATAGCCCTTTCCAATTTCTCCGTAATAATCTTCAAATTCAAAGATGCAGGCCTCGCAAGCTAATTTACCAGAAGAGCCCCAAACCTGGTCTTTTTTTCGTTGAATTATTTTGGCATCCCTTTCTCTTACCTTATGAAGTTTGTATAAGACCTGGCCCTCCATAACACTGTCAGTTCTCGTTTGCTCATCTTCTTCAATATTATATACCTTATATTTAAGCAGAGGATCTTGCGCTACCTTTTTGATTTCAGCAGCTATAGATTTGAGTTTCTCGCGGTTGAAGTAGAACTCGTCAAAAACGAGTCTATCCAATTTTGAAGACCGTTCCATTCCTTTACCATGATAACTTGGGTCAAAAGACAGAAAATTGGATAGTTTCAGCGTTACTCCATTGGGATTTCGGAACTTTTCTTCATCCGGACGCTCAGGAAAAAGAGGAAGGGAATTAATAATATCACTGACTTCAATAATTTTTTTATTGCTTTTATCTATTGGCCCTCTTTTCTCATCGAAATAAAGATCTAACGCCAATATTATCTCATCTCTATGCCATTTCGGATTTCTCATATATTTTTATAAGCTATCCATTATACATTTCCGTATTGTGCCATGCCAGCCATTCTGCTGCTGGCCGGTCCCTTATCTGCTTGGGCAAAGCAAATAATTCTTTCCCGTGAAACTTGTAATATTCGTGGCCATTTTCAAACTCTTCTTTTATTCTTTTACTAATATTTATTCGTAAATCAGGTGCGATTGTAATATAGCCTGCATCAAATAATTTATGCATATCTGAGCGAAGCAATAGGGAATTCGATAACATATGTGGTCCCGAAAGCGCATATGGTTTTATATGCGCAGCTTCCAATGCGGGCAGGGTCTTTTCGCCGGATATGGCACACTTGCGGCCATAGGCATCGGTAACCTGAATGCGAAATGCCCCCTGTCCCAGGCGGACCTTAGTCAAAATTGAATTGCCATATTGAGGTCCCAGCGCACTTTCAATATTTAGCTGGTGTTGCTTTTCAATGGTAGCCACACCCATGTACTTTTGCAACAGGTGTTCCAGTTTTGTCCAAAGTTCTTTCCCTAAAAAAGTATCCGAATCAAATGATTTGCCTTGCACAATACTCTTATTCCAGTAATCCGGGATGGGGAGCCAATTATCCTGCTTGAAAAAAATAGGGTTGGTTAGTATGATACAAC
>CALFNL010000105.1 GCA_937902875.1 uncultured Bacteroidota bacterium
TGCCTCCTACAGAAATGATGGCTAAGGATGCCGGCCAGTGGCAATCTTATGATGTTACACTAGTGGGAAGGATGGTAACGGTGGCGCTCAATGGCAAGACCGTCATCTGCAACCGGGAGATACCCGGAATTACCGGTGGCGCCATCGATAGTAAAGAGGGAGAGCCCGGTCCGCTACTTATTCAGGGAGATCATGGCCCGATTGAATACCGCAATATCATAATTACACCGGCAAAATAGTTTTTCCCGAAATATCTTATATCATATAGTTGGTCCTCCTTGAGAAGGGGGACCTTTTGTTTGTTTCACGGAATTGAATTGAAATCTCAGGCGCAATTTGCTGCCTCGTTTAAATCTGGGCTGCCGTCACTTCCCATGAGGTTTACTTTTATGGTTTTTCATTCATAATAGAATTCAACCACCACCGGGTTGGGAATTTATGAAAGGATCAGCCATTCTATAGGTTGCACTTGGAAAACCAGGTTGAAAAGCCGATATTTCCCTGGTGATAATCTTGCAGCCCGTGGAGGTTTCAATTTCTTTGATGGAATCTTCAATTAGTCTGGCGAGGGTTCCTGGCTCAGTCTGTACTCTTGCATTGATTAATAGGGTAGCGAAGAAAGCCTTTTCACTTTCCATAATGCGGGCATCGGCTTCTCCGGCCGTTGTATAACTCAATTTTGTATTGCCATTCAGCAGGAATTTCAGATGGCCTATGGCGAAATTATTTTCCTTTATTCCCGAATGGATTTTAGATATCAAAACGAAGGCTTCTTCTATTGCATTATTAGTGGCACTCTCCATCAATATTTCCTGGTCAACCCAGGCGAGTTTTGCTTCGCCGGAAGCGTAGAGATCATAATTAATTTCCAAGGGGCTGTTTGAACTTGCGGGCTGAGGATTGTCCAATTCCTCCAGCCATCGCGCGATGCTGCCCTTATTCAGGGAGTTCTGGTACAACAATATCTTATCCCGAAATCTTTCTCCTGCCAGCCGTTTCAATTCTTTCAGGTCCTTCGCTTCTAATAAATCAATCTTGTTCATAACCATGATGCCAGCTTCTTCCAATTGCTTATTATAAATGTAATTGACCTCCTCATCGAACGGTGTGAAATTGCCCTGCAGAAGTGTTAGCAAAAGTCTTGAATCTGCAAATGCGGAAACCGTAATTTGAATGTCAGGATGAAAATGCGAAAGGGGATTCAAGACTGTGGCCACAATATCGGTGCATGAACCTACCGATTCGGCAAAGATAATTCCGGGTCTTTCAGAATCAATCAGCGATTGCAGACTTTGGTCCAGTTGATTGAAGTTGCAGCAAAAACAGCCGTTGATTACCTGCCTGATGGGAATAGAAAGGCTCCTGAAGAAACCGGAGTCAACCAGGTTTATTCCCTGGTCGTTAGTGATAACGCCCACTCCAAGGCCATTTTGCATGAGCTGATTGCAGGCAAGGCTTATGGCAGTTGTCTTGCCACTGCCCAGGAATCCGCTGACCAGGTGCAGTTTCAAAATGTGGATTTATGATGTTCGTTGGTGATTTCTGCATTGTGACAATCACAGTCGGTTCCGCAGTATTCAATACCAGACGGTAAGGGATAACCGAGGGTTATTTCTTCGCGCTGCGCTTTTCTTATATCTTGAATTGTTACATCAAAAACAAAGTCCTCATCCGTGAATCCACTTTCTTTGGGAAGATGGACAATTATTTTATCTCCTTTCCGGAATCCCTGCAACTGCTTCTGTAGTAAAGAAATTATGCCGGAGGAACCATGGAGATAGCTTACGGGTTTGGCTTGAGCGGTGTTTTCAAGCACGTCTCCTTTGGCGTTTCTCATAACATAGTCAATCAATACAACTTTGTTTCTGCCGACTTTCATATTTTTAATTCTTTTCCGCTTAGAATTAATTTCTCTACATCAATTTTTACATAGACGGTTTTTAGCTTAGGCTTCCCAGCCTTTAAGCTCACTGTTCCAAAACCAGAGGCCGTGCAAATGAATGAGGTGAAGTCTCCGATTTTTGAATCGATAAACAGGGTTTTGTCCACGGCATCGTATCTCAGGCCTGTCAATCCCTGTATGAGTCCGTAACTCGACATGGCCCTCGCGTACCAATGACCACATTCATATTCGTTGACCGGGTTGCGAACCCTCCCGTCGTAACGGTCGCGGCAGACCCTTACGATTTCGAGTCCTTCTTTAACTCTTCCCATCAACATCAGGTGCGAGGCTACCTGGTATTCAATGCCGGTCCATACCTCATCGCTGTACACGAATGGCAATGATAATTTTCCACCTTTTGGCCAGGTGCAGAGCAGAAGGCCTCCTTCATTTCCCAATGCATAGGCCGGACGCTGGGGATTTGCATGTTCGCTCAGGTTTCTTTTGAAATTGTATTTGTAAACAGCCATTAAATGACTTGTGATTTTTTGGGGATCAATGAAATCAGTCAGGCCGCACATTTTTCCTATCCATGCGCCCAATACACCATCGCTCAGGCAACCTCGGCCATACTGATATTTGGGCCCTTCTTTCTGTAGCATGGAAATTGCTTCTTTTGAATATTCCCCACCGAATGATTTTGCTTTTGCCGGGTCCTTTGCATTCAGCCCTTCAGACTCTATATCCTGAATAAAATACTCTCCATCATAAAGTTTCGATTCCATATATTCTTTGCCCTTTGTATATAGAGATTTGTAATCACTCATGTTTTTTTGCAGAAAATCACCCATTTCAATTATTGCCCTTAAGGCGCCAAGGTAAAAACTCGTGCACATTCCGTCTGGTCCCCAAAACTCAATGTCGTATGTATTGTGATGTGGTTCTTCCACCACTCCCTTATTTCTGGGATCCCAGGTGTGTATGCAATAGTCCATACTAACTTTTGCCATGGGGAAGATCTTTTTCAGCCAGCGGTTGTCTCCGCTGATTCGCCAATCGCGGTAGACTTTCATGATACCACCAATCTGGCCATCTGCCGCTGCATGAAAATCGTGCTTGAGTGGGCTGATAGGCAAATTAGCCCTGAACCCCTGGTGGCCTTCCACGCTCTGATTTTCACAAAATTCCGTGTTTCGCAGAGTTCGCTCCAGCCCAGGGAATAAATGTGGTATGGCCTGCGCGTAATTCCATACATGAGTGCATGACCCATGACAGCAGCCTCCACTGTCGCCACAACCTTCCCAACTCCATAAGCGACCATCGTATTGGCGCAGAACCGTGGGAGATTTAATGATGCTTAGATTTGCCGCAACGGCTTCCATCACCTCGGGAGGCAGGGTGCTTGCATAAAATGCCTGGGTAAAGAGTTCTGTTTTTTTGTGCAGCTCATCGTAATGTTTTGTGCAATAATCTGCTACCGCTTCAATATTTTCAAATTGAGAACAGTACCATGGCTTGTACCTGCCGGAAGGGCTCTGCATTCCATTCGATATATCGAGGTCAGCAGGAGAGGAGCAGCAACCTGAATCAGGATTACAGTCATTTTTATCTTTTGGTACAATTTCGCCGATATGGAGGTCTGACTCGGGTGAATACCAGGCCATCATAAGGCGGATGGTCTTGGCCTTGCCCGGCATCAGAGAAAATGGAACGAATAGTGAAGCGCCCGGAGCATTTTTGTCAACAGGTTCATTCGATTTTGTCTTGCCTTCTTTTATGGTATTCCATGCCATGGTCAATGGATCCCACCAACCCCCGCGAAACCAGCAATAGTCAACCAGGGTATCCCTCTCCGTTGTAAATATCGCGAAGCTGGATTGCAGGGATGATTTTTCCTTTGTACCCAGTTGGTTGAGCACAAAGCCATTTTTTATTTCGGTGATGGAATTTTCTGCTTCCTGATCGGTGGCCAGGAAATTTCTGGTGTTGAATGAAAAAACGGCATCGATCTTTTTTGTACCCTGATTGCTGAACTGGTATTCCAAGGCCCCGAATGGGAGGCTTGAATTATCTTCTTCCGTAGGAATGAATGGGCTCCAACCCTTGATCTGCACCTGCATGGGTATATCAATATCGTTCAGTGTTACGGTGCATGAAGGGAATCGGGCCGTAAACTCCGCGTTCCTGAAACGGGGCAGACCATAGGTAGTTCCTGCCGCTCCATTTCCGGTACCGGGTTGACCAAAGGATTTCCAATCTGGTACGGGCCCTTCAATCAGCTTCACGGCATTCGGGAATCCTTTTACGGCAATGGCGGCGAACATACCCGGCTCATTGAAAATTTCCGGTCTGTTGCGAACACTCATGTGAGAGATGGCGCCTGCGCCTTCAAGGCAAAACATTCCCGCGCCCAATCCCCCGATGGGGAAAGCCACATGCTTCAGGTTTTCCAGTTTATAAGAATCATTGTATTTCCGTTTGGCTGAAGGAATTTTATTTTCATTCCTGTTGTTCGATAGAATATCATTCTCCTTTCCAGGTTTGGCTTTGAGTATTTCGTTCGGTGTCATTGCGGCCCCAATGCCACCAAGAGTGATATTCTTCAAAAAGGAACGACGCTTATTGTCTTCTTTCATTTTGCCAGATTATATCGGTTTGTAAACTGAAATCCTGGGGCTTCCATAAAAGGGAAGGCGATTTAAAGTTAGAGAAAACGATAATTCAAAACTAAAAACCTTGAAAAAAGGATATTTGGCAAGATGCGAATCGTTGAATCGCCCATTCTTTCAAAAACGGCCTCTTGTTGATCACAGCGGCCTCTGGATTTATGTTATGAATCAACTCCCTTTCTTTAACCTGGAAATAGCATAGAAGAATGCAAAGAGTGCAAGCAGGAAAATCATTGTCCAAATTAGAAAATGCGCATCAATACCGGTTTTGAAGATTGTCTGCCTTTTGAATTCACCTGTGAGATGGGTCCACCATACAGAATAGTCGAAAATATCCAGGATGGAGTGACCGATGATTCCTGGTATGAGGGAACCGGACTTCCATGCCAGGATACCCAGGATCACGCTGGCAAAAAATATATGAGGCAGGATCGGGGTTGCCCAGCTTTTGGAGAGATGGATCAACAAGAATACGAGCGACGTAAGTATAATCGCCAATTTTGGTCCATATCTTTTTTCGAGAGGCACCTGCGTATAGCCTCGAAACCCTGTTTCTTCACAGATACCCGCAACTATAGAACTCATTATGATGATGGCCCAGGCCACCCAAGCAGGCATGCTGTCCAGCATCTTATATTCGGCCGTGAGTTTGGCAACCGGCACTTCCATGATCCTGAAGGTTAATACGAATGATGCCTGAACCAGGATCACAAAAAGGAATGCTCCCGTAAGGCCCCATTTCCAGACTGATGGACTGATTTTAGTCTCCCGGAAATTTTGGTTCCTGTGTTCAGGAACCAATAGATGCGCGACAGTATTATGAAAAAATCCCAACCATGCTTCGCCGGGATTCCTGTCCCCAGGAACCACTAGTTATATTTCAGACCGGGAAAAAACCATCTGCA
>CALFNL010000106.1 GCA_937902875.1 uncultured Bacteroidota bacterium
GGGAGCGCCAACAATATTCACTCCATTCACCACATTACCCCATTGTTGGTGTTTCGCGCTGAAAAGTTCAAATTGAGCCAGCTAGCTTTTAACAGGCCCTATAAATTGCGTGCGCATGCAAATGCAAGAACCAAAAAAAGAAGAAAAACGAGCGTTGGAAGGAATTTGGCTAAAGCATCATAAAATTCAGTTTAGGGGAAGTTTCGCCTGGCAGTTTGGGTAAACGAGCGCATTTCTTCCATTTCATCCAACTCCATTGCCCCCTTCGATTATGCTTACCAGTGCGATTGAGCATTTTGCTTAATGAAGATATATTCATTTTGTTTGATGCGAAGCTGTTCTGGAACCGGTTTGTGAATTCATATGCCAGGTCGGTTAATGCTTCAGAAATCCCGGGACTGCAATGGTGGCAACAGCACTCTCCTGGTTTTTTCTGATCGCTTTTAATATTTTCGCCTGCCAGGATCAAAGGTGGCGGAGATAAGATGCAAGGCAAGATGATTTCCTTCCGATTCCTGGATATCTTAATTTTTCTTCTGCAGGTTCTTCAAATAGTCGGATGGAGTCAGGCCAAATTGTTTATGGAAATCCCTTGAGAAATTGCTTTTGAGGCTATAGCCCACCATACTGCCTACTTCGCTGATCCTGTATTCACCGGCAGCGAGTAATTCGGCAGCCTTTTTTAAGCGGGCCAGATTAATAAGTTCATGGGGTGAAAGATCAGACAATCCCTTTATTTTCCGGTAGAAAGTGGCCCTGCTCATATTCATCATCTTTGACAGTGCGTCCACATCGAGGTCTCTTTCCATCATATTCGAATCAATTATCTTTTGAAGCTCTTCAAGAAAACGCTTATCAGCTTTTGTGGACGCAATTCCCTTAATATGGGCCAGAGGGGAATGAGCATAATATTCTTTGATAATATTTCTGTTATTTAGCAGACTGCTCATCTGGGCCAGCAGGTATTCCAAAACAAATGGCTTTTCTATATACGCATCCGCCCCGGTTTCCAAACCCTCAATCTTTGACGTAATTGTGTTTTTTGCTGTGAGCAGTATCACGGGAATATGACTGTATTCCAGGTCAGTCTTGATTTTCCGGCATAACTCTATGCCATCCATCACTGGCATCATGATATCACTAATCACTAGATGTATATTCTCCTTTGACAAAATTTCCAATGCCTTTTGCCCATCGCCTGCCTTATAGATATTATAACTCTCCTGGAGTTCCTTTTGGAGAAAATGGACAATCTCCTGGTTATCTTCAACCACAAGGACGGAGACATCATGTACAGCCCGGGTTTCTTCATCATTGGTGGCTGCCGAATCAACCGCATCATAAGCTACTGATTCATATTCGCCGAGATTTATTTCATTTTCCTGAGGAATAGTCATGGATAATAAAAAATGGTTGAAATGATCTACTGACGGTTTAAGCGCCATATTTCCCTTATGCAATTCGGTGGGGGAGCGCGAC
>CALFNL010000107.1 GCA_937902875.1 uncultured Bacteroidota bacterium
CGAATCCGCATCCGGCTTTCTCACAAACACGAATGGAATCTTTATGTTTCGTCCGCCGGATTTTTGCCTGTTTTCGGGCACTACCAGGTAGCCACATCGTGAAACCAACCTGGAATCAATTTTTATCAGGCAGGGACAAGATTCAATTTTCGGAGTGTACCCTTGAGTGAAAGTTTTTTGTAAAATGGCAAATAACAATGCCACCGTAATAATTGCAGGCTTCATCCGATTTTTGAATGCAAATTAAAATCACCAAGTAAGTAAAAAAAGTAAAAAACAGACAATTTCAGGAGCGCGATAGTGAGAGCTTTTGACCGGTAAATCTTACTATATCTTTATAAAAATGGCTCATGTCGTAATATCCATGCTCGTAAGGGCAAAATGATTCTTTGTCTGCAACATAAGCAGTTAATGCCGTCCTGGCCCTGACGATGCCAAAATACCATTTTGGCGCTGCTCCTACCAAACACTTAAAATACCTATACAGAGTCTTGTCAGTCATTGCCATTTCAGTTGCCAACTGGCTATTGCTGGAGGCCATATTGGCGAGGCTGTACATAGTAATAGCATTCTGGAATTTATTGTACATGTGATTCTCAGCAAATTCTATATCCAAAAGGCCCAGGAAATAGTCCTGGAGAAAAATCATTCGGTCTTCAAAACAACACCTATTCTTCAGCTTTTGGATTATTCCGGCAGGAATGATATTACTCAGGTTTATCACATCACTTCCAATCCTAGTTTGCTCAATACCAAAAACGGCCTCAAATCCGCCAGGATAAAACTTAACTGTAAATATATTATCGGTCGGCAGGTTTCTCCTTTCTACAATTTCATTTCTGAGCAAGAGTATATCTGTATTTTCCCTTATTAAATGACATTCCCCTCCATTCATTAAATGGTAGGGAGAACCAAGATTTATCCAAATAGTGGGTGTATAGCTTGGAAAGAGTTTTACAGTAAACTCCTTTGTTTTGATAAAATGCCGGGTGGCATCCAATGAAGTCTCTGAAAAGAATTCTATATAACCCGCCAGTTCCTGACAGGGATCTCTAAACCGGTATAGCTTTCTGATATCATCAAAAATTTCTACCATTTTTTTCCAAAACTTTGTCATAAATTTCCAGGATATTCATATAGTTCCAATAAAATATTGGATCAGCGGTAAGCAAAACTCCGGTTATCTGGCCAGCTAATCCTAAGAATATTTTACAATTCTCCGCCACTGATTATTTTTTTTAAAGACCATTTATGAAAGATATCATGCGCTTGTCGGATTGCTTAACACGAGTGTGAGCCGCACGGTATGTATAAGCGGATACCCCCGGCGCCAACCTTTGCAACAGAGAGGGTTTGCCGGCTTCTCCGTTCGGAAAGGATGAATAGGATTATAGTTTCCTTCCTATTCAATAAGAAATTTCTAAAAATATATTATATTTAAGAGGCTTTCAAAACCGTTCAAAATCACATAGCATGAAATTCGCCTTACTCACTGTAAGTTATTCGGGACTATTTTATAAGGGCCCGGCATTAACCCTGGAAAAACAAATCCGCCATGCCAAAGAACTGGGGTTTGACGCGTTGGCAATCGAAACCAAACGTCCTGTTGCCTCTCCCCTCGATCTGAGCAAAAAAGATCGTATTCGAATTCAAAATCTTGCCGCCGATGAAGGCATCAAAGTCTGCGCTATTGAAAGCATGTCTAATTTCGCTGGACGGTATATGGAAGAGCGTGAAAACAATCTCGCCATGATGCGTTCCGTGCTGGAGCTTGCGAGAGATCTGGATGTGGATTTGATAAAAATATTCGCGGCCTGGCCTGGTATAGTTAATGATGAAGAGGAAATTGCGGCCTATGCACCCTATGAAAGAGGCAATTATTACAAGCGGCCATTCCCGCCGGAGCTTCGAAATTGGAATCGCTGCGTGGAAGGCATTCGTGAAATAGCCGACCTGGCCTCCGATATGGGCATCACCCTCGCCTTGCAGAACCACGCGCCAGTAATTGCGCCTGGTTATGAAGACGCCCTTGCCATGATGCAGGAAATAGATAGAAAGAATGTAAAACTTTGCCTGGATGTTCCGCTCTTCTACGACCGGCAATCTGACGATTATATTCGCGAAGCCGTTCAAAAATGCAGGAAACATATTGTATATACGCATTATGGCGCATGGAATTTCAGCCAGAAATCAGATGGTGAAATTGTGCAGGACCCTTCGCCTTCAACCGGTCAACTCATCAACTACAGGGCCTTCATAGAGGAATTACAGCAGATTGGCTATGACGGTTATTTAACTTCCGAGTATTGCCTGCCTGCCGTCAGAAATCATAAAATTGCAGGCATGGAAGAAATTGACAATGCTACCCGGCATTCACTGAGGTACATGAAACAATTGGTAAGTCATTCATTGTTTGCATAACAAAAAATTTTCCAGTACCGTGATTCCCGGCAAAAATTAGTTTCTGCGCGCCTGCGAAAATAAAAACCTTATATGGCTAATAACGAAAAGTTACAAAACAGGATCAGGGAGGCTTTGGCAGGTTCGGGGGAATTAGAAGAGAAGAAAATGTTCAGCGGTATTTGTTTCATGCTGAATGGGAAAATGTATGTATGCGTGAGGGATGAGGAAATGATGTGCAGAATAGGGCCCGATGTATATGAGTCTGTCCTGGAGAGCCCCGGCTGCCGGCCCATGATTCACAATGGCAAAATGATGCGTGGATTTGTATTTGTGAGCGAAGAGGCCCTGAAACCCAGGAAGGATTTTGAACATTGGATCAAACTGTCGCTTGCATTTAACAAGAAGGCAAAATCTTCCAAAAAACCCAGGAAATAATCTCTTTTCAAATGTGTGCCGGAAGCGCTCCCGGTTATGGAGAGAAGTCTTACTACGGATAATTCTATATATTAGCTTGCGCTACAATACTCATTGATCAAATAGCTTTTCGTTTCTATGACCGAAGGCAACCAACTTCTCGTATTATCCCTCTTATTCGTCATTTGCATGCTCACCATTTTGAGCAGCAAACTGAAAATATCATATCCTATAGTCCTGGTATTAGGCGGGCTCCTGATTAGCCTGGTACCGGGTACACCAAACGTGAGTCTGAAGCCTGAATTAGTATTCATGATCTTTTTACCCCCGCTGCTATTTTCGGCTGCATGGAATACTGCCTGGAATAATTTCTGGAAATACAAGAGGCCCATTAGTCTATTGGCATTCGGGCTCGTAATATTCACATCAGCCATTGTGGCCATTTTTGCGCAGCAGATCATTCCCGGATTCCCATTGGCATTTGGATTCTTGCTGGGAGGAATCATATCACCCCCCGACGCCATCGCCGCCACCTCTATTCTTCAGGAATTGAGGATACCAAAAAGGGTGGTGACCATACTGGAAGGTGAAAGCCTGATCAATGACGCGTCGAGCCTGATTGTGTTTCGTTTTGCCCTGCTTGTTATTATTACGGGGCAATTTAATTTCTGGGATGCCGGCAAGACATTTATAGTGGTGGCGGGTGCGGGAATATTGGTTGGGCTTGCGATAGCCAATATCATTTATGCCATCTACAGGTGGCTTCCGGGCAGGCCGGCTACAGACGCCGCGCTAACCCTGATCACGCCCTATATCATGTTTATCGCGGCCGAACACTTTCATTTTTCCGGTGTGCTTTCAGTGGTAAGTGGAGGCCTCTTCCTGAGTTTTCGTTCACAGGATATTTTCAGTTATGAAACGAGGCTGGAGGTGAAAGGCCTTTGGGATACCCTGGTATTCCTGTTAAACGGTTTTGTTTTTATCCTCATCGGACTGCAATTGCCCTATATCGTTAGTGGGCTAGAAGGTCAGTCCCTGGGTCAGGCGATCGGCTACGCTATCATCATCAGCCTCCTCACCATAATCATCCGGATAATTTGGGTATTCCCCAATGCTTATCTTCCCAGGATGCTGTTCAAAAGCATCAGGGAAAATGAACCCCGGCCCAATTTGAAATCAGTATTCCTTGTAGCCTGGAGCGGAATGCGTGGAGTGGTTTCACTGGCCTCGGCGTTATCCATTCCTCTCACCCTGGGCGATGGGCAGTCTTTTCCCCACCGAAACCTGATCCTGTTTATAACCTTTGTTGTTATTCTTTTCACGCTGGTGTTGCAAGGGTTAAGCCTCAAGCCCCTAATCCGCCTCCTGAAACTCGAAACGCCCGACAAGGGTTCAGAACTAACACAGGAGCTGACTTTAAGGGTGAGGCTGGCCGAAACTGCCCTCGGCCATCTCGATAATAATTATTCACAGGAAATTGAGGCCAACCCCACATATAAAAGGGTGCGGGACCGTTATGAGCGGATCATCGACATAAGCCGGAGAAAGCTGGATCCCGACGAGAAGACCGAAGAAGATGGGAAATTCCTTCCCCACTATCGCCAAATGCTCATTGAACTGGTGGATGTGAGGAGAAAGGAATTGAGCAGGTACCGTCACAACAGGGAATTCAATGAAGACCTCATCCGCGAACGGGAATGGGAGCTTGATCTTGAAGAAGCGAGGCTGAGAAAATAATCATATCCCCTTCATAGGTTCTGCCAACCGAAATAATTCCTTGCGTTGAAATAACAGATATCCTTCACCAGCTTCCCCACCCTTTCCATATCATTGGGAATTTCGCCCTTTTCCATTTCTCC